>NZ_JBKEAE010000173.1:0-13801 GCF_047971885.1 Tropicimonas sp.
GATCAGGCGCACCTTCGATCCGGGTTTCCGCATCGAGTTGCACCAGAAGGACCTGAATCTGGCGCTGTCGAATGCGCGCCAGATCGGCATCAGCCTGCCCAATACCGCGACCGCGCAGGAACTGTTCAACGCCTGCACAGCCCACGGCGGCGCCGCATGGGACCACTCCGCCATGGTCAGGGCGCTGGAAATCCTCGCAAACCACAACGTCGCATGAAAACAAACACATCGCGACCCGCCAACGCACCTGACGGCCGAGACCTGCCGGCCGTCAGGATGTGACCGGGGTCAGCAGCGGCGCCCCCGTCAGATAGGCGTCGATGTTGGCGCGCTGGAGCCTGGCCATCGCCGCACGGGTTTCATGCGTGGCCGAGGCGCCGTGCGGATAGAGCGCCACGTTCGGCAGCGCCGCAAACCGCCTGTCGGGGCGCGGCTCGCTCTCGAAGACATCGAGCGCCGCGCCACCCAGCCGACCGTTTTCGAGCGCCGCGATCAGCGCCTCCTCGTCGACGGTCGAGCCGCGCGAGACATTGACCAGCACGCCGGCTGGGCCAAGCGCCCCGATCACCCCGGCGTCGACGATGTGCCGCGTATCCGGCCCGCCCACGACGATGACCACCAGAATCTCGACCGCACCGGCGAGTTCCACGGGTGTGGCGTGCCAGGTCCAGCCGGGCGTCTCCTTCTCGCGACGGGACCAGTAGTGAACCGGCATGCCGAAGGCCTCGAAACGGCGGGCGATCTCCCGGCCGATATTGCCCAGCCCGAGGATACCCACCGTCGTGCCCGACATCTTGCGGCACAGCGGCATCGCCTCGTTTTCCCACCGGCCGCTCCGCACCCAGGCGTCGCCCTCGGCCAGTCTGCGGAATTGCGCCAGCGTCAGCGCGACCGCCAGATCGGCCACATCCGCGTTCAGGACATCGGGCGTGTTGGTCACGCCGATGTTGCGCGCAACCGCCGCCGCAACGTCGATGGCGTCGTAGCCGACACCAAAATTGGCGATCAGGCCAAGATTCGGCAGCAAGGCCATCTCGTCCGCGCCGAACGGCGCGCCGCCCTTGTAGGCGACAGCGGCCACGCCGGCACGCTCTTCAGCCGACAGCGCGGCGAGCGCGGTGGGCGACGGCAGGACGGCCGCACCCAGTTCCGCCACCAGTCCCCCGGCTTCCGCCTCGCTGAACGGGCCGATCCCGAGAACGTTTTGCGCGATTGTCGACATCAGGTCATTCTCCAACGTGGCGGATGCTCGCCGGTACATAGCAAACGAAAATGACAAAGACGATGAAGAGGATTAAATTTCCGGCAAAGAGTGACCGGGAGAGTGATCATGAACGATGTGCAGAGCAGGCTTCGTGAAATCGTCAACGATCCCGGCCTGAGCCCGGCCCAGAAGGCACGCTTCCTGTCGCTCGAAGCCGAGAACCTGCTGCCCGGTCCGGAGGTGGATGCCGAGGTTGCCGCGGCGCTGGCCGATGGCATCCTGTGCGATCTGGCCGAGGGGCACGCCCCCTACAAGCCGCGCTATGTCCTGCCGGATTATTCCGTGGTGCTGCGCCGGGGCAGCGCCAATCTGGAACTCGACCCGCCGCAAACGCTGGACGAGGCGATCAACTGCCTGATGATCGCCTATCACCATGTTCCCTCGGTCACCGGCATGCCGGTTTTCATCGGTCATCTCGACAGGCTGCTGCTGCCCTTCTGCGACGATGTGAGCGACGAGGCGCTTTATCGCGCGATCCGGCTTTTCTGGCGCTACATCGACCGGGTACTGCCCGATGCCTTCCTGCATGCCAATATCGGACCCGAGGACAACCGCGTCGCGCGCACGATCCTGCGGGTGGACGCGGAGCTGAAGCAGATCGCGCCGAACCTGACGCTTCTGTACGACCCCCGGGTCAGTGGCATGGAAATCCTCGAAATCGCCATCGGCAATATCGTCGAATGCTCCAAGCCGCATGTGGCCAATCACCCTCTGCACGCGGCGGCCTTCGACGAGCGCGGTTACGGGATCGTCAGCTGCTACAACGCGTTGCCGGCGGTGGGCGGATCGGCGACGCTGGTTCGCCTCAACCTGCACGAGGCCGCAAGACGGTCGCGGGGGCGTACCGATTTTCTCGAAACCGTCCTGCCGCATTACATGGATCTGCAATTCCGCCTGATCGACGCCCGGATGGCCTATCTGTTCGAACAGTCGAACTTCTTCGAGAGCTTCCTCGTGCACGAGGGCTGGATCGACGCCGACCGCTTCACCGCGATGTTCGGAATCTTCGGCATGGCCGAAGCGGTGAACCACCTTCAGGACCTCGAAGGTCAGGCCGGCCGGTATGGCTTCGACGGAAGCGCGAACGAGTTGGGCTATCTGATTTCCGCCACCCTGGCCGGGCGGGTCGAGGCGACGCCGGTGCGGCATGCCTGGCGGGGCAGGGCGCTGCTGCATTCGCAGGCCGGCATCAGTACCGATGTGAATGTCACGCCGGGCGTGCGTATCCCCTATGGAACGGAGCCCGATCCGGTGAGCCATATCCGGGCGCTGCTGCCGCATCACCGGTTCTATCCCTCAGGTATCAGCGAAATCCTCACCATCGATGAAACGGTCCGCAACAATCCGCAGGCGCTGCTGACGCTGTGCAAGGGGGCGCTCGACAGCGGGTTGCGCGAATTTACCGCCAACGTGGCGGGCAACGATCTGGTCCGGGTGACGGGCTACATGATCCGGCTTTCGGATGTGGAGCGCTACCGGCGGGCCGGGGGTGCGCGCACCAACACAACCGCACTTGGCGCCGAAGCGGCGGAAAAGACCGGAATCCTTAACCGCAAGCCACGCGTGATCGGCCATGAATACGCCCAGGGCTACGGTCAGTAAAACCCTAACCTTTTCCTGCGTCGACGGGCCGGGCAACCGGCTGGTGGTATTTTTGCAGGGCTGCACGTTCACCTGCCGGACATGTCACAACCCGCACACCATGCGCCTGTGCAACCATTGCGGCGACTGCATCCCCGCCTGTCCGCAGGGCGCGCTTTCGCTGACGGACGGGCGTATCAGCTTCGATCCGGCCCGGTGCGATCAGTGCGATGCCTGTCTGCGTGCCTGTCCGATCAATGCCAATCCGATGGTCCGCTCGATGAGCGTGGAGGAGGTGCTGGAACTTGCCCGTGTCAACCGCGCCTTCCTCGACGGGATCACCCTGTCGGGGGGCGAGGCGACCACCCAGCCCCGGTTCATCGCCGCGCTGTTCCGGGCGATCAGGACCGACCCCGAACTGCGGCACCTGACCTGCCTGATCGACAGTAACGGCCATCTCGGTTCGGCGGGCTGGGATATCGTGCTGCCCTGGACCGACGGGGTGATGCTCGATATCAAGGCGCTGGACGATACCACCCACCGGGCGCTGACCGGTGTCGGCAATGCGCTGGTGCTGCGCAGTGCCCGGTTTCTGCACCAGATGGACAAGCTGCACGAACTGCGCTTTCTCGTCGTGCCGGGATATACCGACAGCAGGGCTGAAATCGGGGCGCTGGCGGCTTTTGTCCAATCACTCGACCCGGGGATCCGCGTCCGCCTGAACGCCTTCCAGCGTCATGGCGTGCGGGGTCCGGCGCGGGACTGGCCCGCCGCCACGCGCGACTCTGTCGAGATCATCGCCGAATGGCTGCGCCGCAGCGGTCTGCGCGAGGTGGAAACGCCGGCAATCTATCTGTAGGTGGGCGCCTGTCACCGGCAGGTTGCTCCAGGAGATTGTTCGATGCGTGTGCAGATACCACCCCTGCGGAGGATCGGGGCGTTTGTCTTTCTGAGCCTGGCGCTGAGCGCCGCCGCCATGGCAGGCGATTGCGACGAGGCGCTGAGGTTCGAGGAGGAGATCAACCGCACCCTGCCGAGGGATATCGACGCGGCGACGGAACTGGTTCAGGTCAGGGTCAACTGCGCCACCAGAACCCTTTCCTACATCAAGCGGATATTCCTATTCCCCGACGAGATGGCACCCGGGTGGCAAGAGCGCAAACAGCGCCAGTTCGTCCAGCTTCATTGCAACGCGCGCGGTCTGGCCTCGGTTCAGGGGTGGACCGTGCGGGACGAGGTTTTCGATCCGGATTACAATCATCTGGTCACGCTCAGGGCGGCACCGGCCGATTGTCGCAACTGACCGGACAGCCACCGGCGGGGCATGCCGTCGCCCTGGTCGGGCCGCGTTCACCCGGCCGCTGCCGCAAGTTCGGGGAACATGCCCGCCAGCCCTGCCGCCGATGCAGCGCAGATGCCGCGTTCGGTAATCAGCCCCGTGACCAGCCGGTTCGGCGTCACGTCGAAGGCGGGGTTGCCGGCCCGGGTGCCGGGGGGCGGCACGTGCAATGTGCCGATGGTTCCATCGGCCGCCAGGCCCTGAATATCGGCAACCTCGCTTTCGGGGCGCTCCTCGATGGAAATTGATGTCAGGCCGTCGGTCACGGTCCAGTCGATCGTCGGCGAGGGCAGGGCGACATAGAACGGCACCCCGTTGTCATGTGCCGCCAGCGCCTTGAGATAGGTGCCGATCTTGTTGCAGACATCGCCCTGCCGGGTCGTCCGGTCGGTGCCGACGATCACCAGATCGATCAGCCCGTGCTGCATCAGGTGGCCGCCTGCATTGTCGACGATATAGGTGTGGGGAACACCGTGCGCGCCAAGCTCCCACGCGGTCAGCGCACCCTGATTGCGCGGGCGCGTCTCGTCGACCCACACATGCAGGGCGATGCCCGCGTCGTGCGCCTGATAGACGGGCGCGGTCGCTGTGCCCCAGTCGACGGTGGCAAGCCAGCCGGCGTTGCAATGGGTCAGCAGGCGCACCGGTTCGCCGGGGGCCTTGGCGGCGGCGATCCCGCGGATGATGGCAAGCCCGTTCTCGCCGATGCGGCGGTTGATCCCGACATCCTCGTCGGCAATTGCATGGGCGAGGGCAAGCGCCACCCGGGCGCGCTCGGATGGCGGCAGCGGGCGCAGCGTGCTGCGGCACCGGTCGAGCGCCCATCTGAGATTGATCGCCGTCGGGCGGGTGCGGCTGAGAAAATCCCACGCCACGTCAAGGTTGCCGTCGGACGGATCGCCGGCCATTGCCAGTGCCATGCCATAGGCCGCCGTGGCCCCGATCAGCGGCGCACCGCGCACACGCATCTGGCGGATCGCATCGGCAAAATCCTGCATCGACGCCACCGGCTGAACGCGGAAATCGTGCGGCAGCCAGCGTTGGTCGATGATCATCAGCACATTCCGTGCCTCGTCCCACCAGAGCGAACGATAATGCGTGTTGTTGACTTTCACCGGTCGTCCTTTCGCCGATTTAGCAGGGTTCGGGCCCAACCTGCGGGAATTCCGCGCGGCGCGCCAGCCATGGCACCCTGCGGCACGATGTGCCACAGGCGGAATGCGGGCAGGAAAGAGTACCGGCGGATCGCAGGCGCCGCGGAATTGCAGCCAGCCAGGGCGAAAGGCCGGCCCCCGCCGGCACAGATCGTCGCAGGGCGTTGTCCGGCCCGAACGGCATCCGCGTTTCATTTCAACCTGTTCGTGGCCGTTCTTGATTTTTCATCGCCCGATCGCCCGGCAAAGGACGGTATTTTCTCTTTCCAAATCGTTTTGGATACGTAGTTTGCGCTGACTTTCCGGAATCGGCTGCCAACGGGATCCCGCCGGCCGAGGGGTGGTTATTGCTGGCAAAACACCCGTCGGCACGAACCGCTTCGCGTACTTTCTGCCTTCGCGATCCGTCCGGGCGCCGCTTTCCGCACTCTCGAGGGAGAGAGACGCTGATGGTGTTTGCATTGCAGAGAGAGGGACAAGTCGAATGACGGCAAATGTAATGGTGATCATCGAACGCCAGTTCGATTATCCAAGGCCGGTCGTGTTCCGGGCGTGGACAGCGCCGGAGGAAATGGCCGAATGGCGCGGCAGCCCGGGCTGGCATGTCGAGAAGGAAACCGTTTCATCGGACCTGCGCGTCGGCGGAAAGCACCATCATGTGAAGATTCGCGATAACGATCCGACCACCCGTGTCACCACCGACGCGATCTTCACCGAATATTTCGAACCCGATGTCTTCGTCGCCCGCCAGCGGATCACCGGTGATTCGGGAATAGATCCCGACAAGCCGCTGGAACTGCGGGTCGAATTCAGCAAGATGGGCCGCGATGGCACCCTGGTGCGCATCATTCAGGGCCCCTACGAGGCCGGTGTGGCGGGTTTCCACAGCGAAGGCTGGGAACTTGAACTTGGCCGGCTTCAGGAATTTCTCGATCGCAAGGGGGGCCGCAAGTGAGCGCGCAGACCGCAACCGTGGACGGCGGGAGCACCCCGGCCGCTACCGCCAAGACCACTCACACGACCATCGTCCGCCAGAAGCCGCTGATGGACATGAAGCAGATCCTGCTGATGAACTTCGGCTTCTTCGGGATTCAGTACAGCTTCGGCATGCAGCAGACGGCGGTCAACCCGATCTTCCAGTATGTCGGCGCCAGCGCACATGACCTGCCGCTTCTGAACATGGCCGGTCCGATGACCGGGTTGCTGATCCAGCCGATCATCGGCGCGCTGTCCGACCGCACCTGGAGCCCGCGCTGGGGGCGGCGGAAGCCGTTCTTCCTGATCGGCGCCGCCGGTTGCTCGATCTGTCTGTTCCTGTTCCCCTTCGTCTCGGCGCGGTGGATGGCGGTGCTGCTGCTGTGGCTTCTGGACGCCTCCAACAACACCGCGATGGAACCCTATCGCGCCTTCATCGCCGACAAGCTGCCGCCGTCGCAACTGGGCAAGGGTTTCCTTGCACAGAGCTTCTTCACCGGTTTCGGCATCACGCTGGCCAATATCTCGCTTTTCGTCTTCCAGCACCTGATCGACGGCGCGACCGAGGCGGGCATTCCCTACTGGGTCGTCGGCTCGTTCATGCTGGGTTCGGTCTGCTCGATCGGCTCGGTTCTGGTTTCGGTTCTGACGACGCCGGAAATTCCGCCGACCGAGGAGGAATTGAAGGCGATGCGCGAACACAAGGGCAGCGCGCTCGGCTTCATCAGGGAGATCTGGGACGCCATCGTCGAAATGCCGGTCGAACTGCGCAAGCTGGGCCTGGTCTACCTGTTCCAGTGGTATGCGATGGTCTGCTACTGGCAATATGTCACGCTTTCGATGGCCAAGTCGGTGTGGAACACGACCGATGCGCATTCCGCAGGCTTTGGCGATGCCGTCGCCTGGACCGGCCTGATCAACGGGTGGTACAACATCGTCACCTTCCTCGTCGCCTTCTCGCTGGTTGCCTTCGCGCGCAAACGGGGGGCCAAATTCGTTCACATGACCTGCCTGCTGATCGCCGCCGTCGGGCTGCTGATCTTCCCGCATATCGCCAACAAGTACCTGCTGTTCATCCCGATCATCGGTCTGGGCATCGCGTGGGCGTCGATCATGGGGGTGCCGTATATCATGGCGGTACGGATGATCCCGTCGACGCGCTATGGGGTCTATATGGGCATCATCAACATGATGATCGTGATTCCGATGCTGATCCATTCGCTGACCTTCGGCTGGGTCTATACCCATGTGCTCGGCGACAACCCCAACAACGCGATCACCTTCGCAGGTCTGGGGCTGGCAGCGGCGGCGGTGGCGATGCTGTGGATCAAGGAACCGCCGATCGTGCGTGATGTCGACGACGTCATGGCGATGCCCGGCGGCGGCCATTAGGGCGAAGGAGAGCGCTCATGAACATGACGAACATGACCGATTATCGCGTTGTCGTTGTGGGCACCGACGGGTCCAGCCTTGCCGGGCCCACCGTCGCCCGCGCTGCGTGGCTGGCCCGGAACGACGACGCCGATCTGGTGATCGTCTGCGCCTACAGCGGCCTCTCGCGCCGGGCCGAGGCAAAGAATGTCGCCACCACCGGCGGCGACATGCGCGCCGGCGAGGTTCTGGGGCGCGCTGCGGCAACCGAGGCGTTGACCCGGGCGGTGGCGGTGGCCGCAGAGCAGGGCGCCACGGTAACGGCAGCCCTGATGGTCGAAAGCGACCCGGCGAATGCGCTGATCGAAACGGTGCGCGACCGAAAGGCCGAGGTCCTGGTGCTCGGCGCCCGGTCCGATGTCAGCTTCACCGAACGCCTGCTGGGCACGCTGGCCAGCGAAATCGTCGACCGGGCCTTCTGCGACATCCTGATCGTCCGGCCAAACCAGCCGGGCGAAATCCCGGTGCCCGAGGACGCGGCGGGCTGAACCCGACTGAAAACACGAAGGGGCCGGCGTGAAAGCCGGCCCCCGACATTCGTCCGCCCGCATGCCGCCGGCCCTCAGCCGCGCGGCGCGGTGGAGCGCCCTTCGACGAACACCGGTGAAACGAGCACCTGCAAAGCCGCCGGATCCCTGCCATCCACCGCCATCGTCAGCAGGTCGGCAATATGCCCCCACGCCTCGGCAAAGGCAGAACGGGTTCCCGACAGTTCCGGCGTCAGGGTGCGGCGCGGATAGCGCGCCAGCACGTCGTCATGCGCAACGACCGAAACGTCGCCCGGAACCGACAGGCCAAGCTGCCCAAGGGTTCGCATCACGCCGGTGGCCAGCACCATGTTGCCGACGACAAGCGCGCTCGGCGGGCAGGCAGGATTGGAAAACAGGTGTCTGGTCGCGGCTTCGCCGAACTGTTCGGTCATGATGCCGCGGCATGTCAGGGCAGGCTGCGGTTCGCTCCCGTGCCGACACAACGCCGCCGTCAGGCCGGCAAGCCGCTCGTCCGCCGAAAAGCTCCCCGCGGGGCCGTCGATGAACGCGATATCGGTGTGACCGAGCCCGGTCAGATGTGTGGCCATCAGTTCCCCGACGGCGCGGTTGTCGAGATCGACATAGGAATAGTCGGGGCGAGGCGTCGTGCGCCCGTGCGAGACGAAGGGAATGCCCTCCTGCATCAGATACCGGAGCCCCGCCGGATCGGCATTCGGATTGATGACGACAAAACCGTCCACCGATCCCTGCCGGAACAGCCGGGTATAGGATTCGGCGGTGCTGCCGGCATTCGGCATGACGTTGAGCACCACCAGCATGCCGCGCTTCCAGAACTCCACCGCCAGCCCGAGCAGAATCTCCAGCAGGATATTGCTTTCCTCCTGCTCTGAATGCTCGGGCACCACCAGCCCGACGATACCCGTTCGCCCGGTTCGCAGCTTCAGCGCGGCCGGATTGGGACGGTAGCCAAGCTGCTGTGCCGCCTCCTCGACCCGCGCACGGGTGGTGTCGCTGACATCGGAATGACCGCCGAGTGCCCGGCTGACCTGTGTCACCGACAGTCCGAGGCGCTGGCTGATGTCTTTCAAAGTTACCATAAGATCAATCAATCGATCGCTATGGGACGGGCATACAACATCCCGCTCCCCCGTGTAAGGGAGGCTGGAAACACCGGCGCTTTCGATTTCCTGACCGGGCCGGGCCCTGTCAGCCGGCGAATGCGCCGACAGACGCGCGCGATGCCGGGGCAGGGGGCCGAATCTCCCTCCGCCGGGACCGCCGTACCGTCCTGCCGGGCCTGCCTTTCCGGACACGGAGCAGGGGAAATACCCCCGTTCACCATCAAGTGATCCGTGCGGAGGCTCGCCGTCGGTCCAGTGCCCTGCACAGGTTTGGATTGTATCTCCGAATCTTGAACAATCTTGAGTTGCAGGAATCAGCCCCGCGCATCCCGGCATCCGCCTCGTGCATCGCAATAACCGGCAGGGCCGGATCGGGAGCGGACAGAATTGCACTTTCCGCATGATGACAGGGAGATAGCGCGAATCGCCTGACGGCTGCGGAAGCGACGCATGATATGGCGCAGCAGGCACCGGATTGCATGACGGATGAGCAGGCGTCGGGATTCAGCGACCGCACGAGGCCCGACCGGCGATGCCGAACCGGCGGCACCTGCGGACGGCTGGCGGCGACGCTCTGGATTGACGGTAGGGAATATCGTACCCTTCACTCACTCGCTTTTTTGAGTTCCCCAGCGTAAATCCGCAGCATTCGTTCGCCGGCCTGTTCGTGCCGTATTGTTGGCTTCGTTGCCGGTATTGTTTCTGTAATCGGTTCGATTTTGCGATGCATCACAGTTTCTGTTGCACTCCCGGCCACTGTCGGGCAGTGAAACAGTTCTGTAAAATCAATATCTTGACGATTCCGGTAGGAAACAAGAAAAATGAATCAAAAGCAGATCAACGCCTTTCGCATGGTAATGCGGCACGGCTCGGTTACCGCAGCGGCAAACGCGTTGAACGTTTCGCAACCTGCCGTCAGCCGGCTGCTGTCGGACCTTGAGGCGTCCATCGGCCTGCGCCTGTTACTGCGGCCGGGCGGTAAGGTCCAGCCGACACAGGAGGCTTACGAGTTCTTCGAGGAAGTCGAGCGGATGTATTACGGGCTCGACCGGCTGGCGCAGGTCGCCGACGATATCCGCAACCTCCGCCGCGCCACCTTCAGGGTCGCCTCGCTGCCGATGGTCAGTTTCGAGATCGTTCCAAGGGCGGTGAAGCGCTACCTCGACCTGCATCCCGGCGTCAGCGTGATGCATGACGTGCACACCTCGTCCCAGGTGCTCGACCTTCTCACCTCGCGCCAGATCGATCTCGGGATTGCGCAGACATCCTCGCAACGCCGCGATGTCGATGTTCTGGCGGCATTCCGGACCGATTGCGTCTGTGCCATGCAGCCCGGTCATCCGCTGGCGGATCGCGACGTGCTGACCCCGCACGATCTGGCCGACGAACCGCTGGTGGTGCTGAACTTCCGCACCCTCACCTACTGCTACATGGTCAGGTGTTTCGCCGAGGCGGGCATCACCCCCCATGTGGTGACCGAAACCCAGCCGTCCTATTCCGCCTGCGGACTTGCCGCGCTTGGCACCGGTATCGCGATTGTCGATCCGATCACGCCCGGAACCTTCGGAGCCGCGTTGCGGACCGTCCCCTTCGAGCCGTCGCTTCCATACGAATTCCAGATCATGAAACCGGTCGACGTTCCGCTGTCGCGCGCTGCGGCGGCGTTCCTCGACCAGTTGCTTTCGACCATCGCCGAGCAACCCCATTACGGGCAGCGCACTTCCTAGTTATTTCTCATAACTTATTGTATTTTCTGTATTTTACTATCACAATCAGCAGAATTCTCCAGCGGCTGGACCCGCAACCACAACAACCGTGAACACCGGGTTCGCCACCGGAACCGCCCTTGCCGGATTCGCCGGAGGGGCGGCAATGGCAGGTAGTCAATTTGCCTCGTGGCAGCCTGCCCCGAAACGGTGCTACCCCGGGGCAACGCTGTGTCAGCCGGAGCAGGTCATGAATTCTGTCGTAATCGCAATTATCGGTCTCGGTGCGATGGCTCTGGGATGGTTCGTGTATTCGCGCTTCATCGCGACACGGATCTACAGGCTCGATCCGAATTTCGTGACACCGGCGCATGAATTCGAGGACGGGATCGACTTTGTCCCGACCAACAAATACGTGCTCTGGGGCCACCATTTCACCTCTGTCGCCGGGGCGGCACCCATCGTCGGGCCGGCCATCGCGGTGATCTGGGGCTGGGGGCCGGCATTCCTCTGGGTGACGCTGGGCACGATCTTTTTCGCCGGTGTGCACGATTTCGGCGCGCTCTGGGCCTCGGTGCGCAACAAGGGCATTTCGATCGGCGCGCTCAGCGAGCAGATCCTCGGCGCCCGGGCGCGCAGCATGTTCATGCTGGTGATGTTCCTGGTGCTGCTGATGGTGAACGCGGCCTTCGCGGTGGTGATTTCGGGGCTCCTGATCCAGTTCCCGACCTCGGTCATTCCGGTCTGGGCGGCGATCGCGGTGGCGCTCGGCATCGGGCAGTTGCTCTATCGCACCAACATGGGGCTGCTCTGGCCGTCGATCATCGGGGTGGTCCTGCTTTACGCGGCACTGCTGCTGGGGCAATATGTTCCGCTTGCGCTGCCGGAAACGATATTCGGCCTGAGCGACAATGTGGTCTGGGTGCTGATCCTGTTTGCCTATGCCGGCATCGCCTCCGTTCTGCCGGTGTGGATGCTGTTGCAACCGCGCGATTACATCAACGGATTGCAGCTTTTCATCGCGCTCGGGGCGATCTATCTGGCGGTGTTCGTGGCCGCGCCCGATGTGGTGACACCGTTCTACAACGAGAACGTGCCCGAAGGGACGCCGGCGATCGTGCCGCTTCTTTTCGTCACCATCGCCTGCGGAGCGATCAGCGGATTTCATGGCCTCGTGGCATCGGGCACCAGTTCGAAGCAGCTCGACAAGGAAACCGACGCGCGCTTCGTCGGCTATTTCGGTGCCGTCGGCGAGGGGATGCTGTCGCTGGCGACCATCATCTGCGCCACCGCCGGATTCGCGACGCTGGCCGAATGGGAGGGGGTCTATTCGCGGTTCGGCGCCGGCGGCGTTGGCGCCTTCGTCAATGGCGGCGGGCGCATTCTGGAAGACGGGCTGGGCATTTCGGCCGGTTTTGCCGCCACCATGCTGACGGTAACGGCGGCACTTTTCGCCGGCACCACCATGGACACCGGCCTGCGGCTGCAACGCTACGTGGTGGCCGAGGTCGGCAACATCACCGGCATCAAGCTGCTCCAGACGCCATGGCTGGCCACGCTGGTCGCGCTCGGCTTCTGCCTGGCCATCGCCTTCGGGGCGGGTTCGGACGGGTCGGGCGGCATGATCATCTGGCCGCTTTTCGGCACCTCGAACCAGCTTCTGGCCTCGCTCACGCTGCTGATCATCACGGTGATCCTCGCGCGGCAGGGGCGCTCGACGCTCTACACCCTGCTGCCGATGATCTTCGTGCTGTTCATGACGCTGATCGCGCTGGCGATCCAGATCGGCGGCTTCTATGCACAGGGCAACTGGGTGCTGACGATCATGGCGCTGGCGATCCTCGGCGCGGCGTTGCTGGTGATCGTCACGGCGGTGCAGGTGCTGCGCGCCACCGGCTTCAGGCTGATCGTCAGGGACACGGACGTGCATGGCCAGATCTCTCGCTGATCGCTGGCGCGCCTTTTCGGACGGATTGCGCGAATTCTACATCGCGCCCTACCGCCGCGAGATGGCGCGCGAAGCCCGCGACCGGGACGACCTGTTCATGATGCTCGTGCAATGCGAGAATCTGGGCGTGCCGAACCCGGCACAGGTCTATACGCTGGAGCTGACGCCGCTGCTCTATGACAGGTTCCACGAATGGCACCTGCGCAAGGGGATGGAGCATTCGCCGCTCGACCACGTGAAATGCTGCTCGAGGCGAGCGGCAACCGCCGGCTGGTTCTGCTGGGTGGCAAGGGCGGGGTCGGCAAGACGACGCTTGCCGCCGCGGTGGCGCTCGCGCTTGCCCGGCACGGCGAGCGGGTGCTGCTGGTTTCCACCGATCCGGCGCATAACCTCGGCCATATCTTCACCCGCACGATCGGCCCGCGCCCGGTGCGTGTGGCGATGGGGCTGGAGGCGGTGGAACTCGACCCGGCCGAATGTGCCGCCGAACACCTTGGCCGGGTGTCGGGCTTTCTGCGCCGGCTGACGCCCGAACGGCTGCACGCCGAAATGGATCGCCATCTGGAGCGCAGCCGCCATGCGCCGGGCATGGAGGAGGCCGCCCTGCTCGAACGGCTGGCGGGGCTGGCGGCGCAGGTCGGGCAGGCGGGCGGGCCGTCGCGGCTGGTCTGCGATACGGCCCCGACCGGGCACGCGCTGTCGCTTCTGGCGATGCCCGAACTGATGGCGGCCTGGACCGACGGGATGCTGGCCAACCGGGCCGAAGCCGACCGGTTCGGGCGCAAGGCGCG
>NZ_JBKEAE010000176.1:0-12019 GCF_047971885.1 Tropicimonas sp.
CCCCATCAGCGTCCGGTTCAGGATGAACCACGTCACCACCGCCGCCACGACAAGGATCAGCACATAGGCCGGCAGCTTGACCTCGAACCCCGCGTCGTTGGTCAGGGTCAGCAACGTGCGCTGGCCGAACGCATCCATCGACGCAGGGATGTTCATGAACAGCGAGGTACCGATGAAAGTCAGCAGGAAGCCGCGGAACGCATATTGGGTACCGATGGTCACGATCAGCGACGGCGCCCTGAGCCGGTTGACCAGCGCGCCGTTGAGCATGCCGAGCAGGGTTCCGCCGGCAGCCCCCATCAGAAGGATCGGCACAATTCCCGTGCCGGGCGCGTGGTTCACCACCAGCATCGTCACCGAATACATGACCAGCGCGGCAATCGCGGTGAACGACACTTCCAGCCCGCCGGCAGCCAGAACCACCAGAACGCCAAGCGCGAACAGGCCGCGCACGACCGACGCGCGCAGGATATCGAAGGCGTTCGCCACCTGCCAGAATGCCGGATTGATCGTGCCAACCACCAGACAGACGATGCAGATCAGAATCAGCGGAAAGGCGACCGGGTTGCGGGCGAACCATTCCACTGCCCTGCCCCGGCGGCTCTGGCGTTGCGGCCTGCCGATTTCAAGCATCGTGTCGGTCATGGCCGAAATCCCCCGGGCTGCGCACCGGTGCCCGGTCCGGCACCCATTTCCGAATAGAGATGCTCTTCGGTCAGGCCGTTCACCGGCAGAACGGTGGCGATCCTTCCCTTGCGCATGATGGCGACGCGGTCGCAGTTCTGCAAAAGCTCCGGAAGATCGTCGCTGATGATGAGCACGCCCATTCCCGCCTCTGCCTGCCGCTGGATGATGCGGTAGATCGTGTCCTTCGAGCCGACATCGACCCCGACGGTCGGACCGTGCAGGATCAGTATCCGGGGATCGGTGGCAAGCCAGCGGCCGATGAGCACGCGCTGCTGGTTGCCGCCCGAAAGCGACTTGACCGGCGCCGATACATCGGGGGCGACGATCTGCAACGCGTCGACCGTCCGTTCGGCGGCATCGACCGCGCGGTTCTTGTCCAGCAGTCCAAACCGCCCTTTCAGTCGGTCGAGCACCCCCAGCACGGTATTGTCGAGGATAGGCTTTTCCAGAAACAGGCCCTCGGTCAGGCGATCTTCGGGAACGTAGCCGATACCGGCTTTCTGCGACTCTGCCGGAAACCGCAACGCCAGAGACTCGCCATCGACCGTGATCGTTCCGCTGTCGGCCGGCGAGACGCCGGCCAGCGCCCTGGCCAGTTCGTTCCGGCCGGAATCGAGCAGCCCGGTGACCCCGACGATCTCACCACGCGCAAGGGTCAGGTCCACATCCTCGAAAGCTCCCTGACGCCCCAGACCCGACAGGCGAAGCAGCGGTGCGCCGGGCGGATGGGGCGCGCGATAGCGCGTTTCGCTGATCTCCCGCCCGGTCATAAGATAGCCGATCTGCGCGGTCGAAAGCTCGCCGATGTCGCGGTCGCAGACGACACTGCCGTCCCGCATGATGACCGCCCGGCCGCCGATGGCCTTGCACTCGTCCAGCTTGTGGGTGACGAACAGCACCGCCACGCCGTCGCCCTGCAGGCGCCGAACGACGGATATGAGGTTCTCGACCTCGACATGGGTCAGGGCCGTGGTCGGCTCGTCCATGATGACCAGCCCGGCCCGCCCGGCGTTGGCGCGCGCGATCGCCACAAGCTGACGGGTGGCGATCGGCAGGCGCGCGACCTCGGTGTTGCGGAAGCGCGCGTCGGCCGGCAGTTCGACCACCTCCAGGGCCCGCGCGGCGGTCGCTTGCAGGCGGCGCGCATCGAGCGGCCGGGCCAGCCGGCCGTTCGACTGCACAAGCTGCTGGCACAGGCCGATATTCTCGGCAACCGTCATGTTCGGCAGCAGCGACAGGTCCTGATAAACCGTCTCGATGCCGGCCTCCAATGCGCTGATCGGATCGAAATTCCGCTGCTCGGCACCATTGACGATCAACTGGCCTTCGGTGGGCCGATGCGCCCCCGAAATGACCTTGATCAAGGTGCTCTTGCCACATCCGTTCTCACCCAGAAGGTGATAGACTTGGCCGCGATCGATCCTGAGATCGACCCCGCGCAGGGCGTGGACCCCGCCGAAGCGCTTGTGCAGGTTTCTGACCTCGAGAAACGGTATCACGTTTCCCTGAATCTGCTGTGCGGTTGAGACGGACATTCCCTGCGGCGCCCTCGATACCTGGTGGTGATTGCAATTCCGGCGAAGACGGCCCGGCGCCGGGGCGCCGGGCCGGATCAGACCCGCTGCTCAGAACGGATAGTCCTTGTAGTTGGAGGCGTCGACATCGACCCAGGCCTGGCCACGGACGATGATCCCCGCTCCCGGCCCCTGGGACACCTTGACGGCGTTATATCCCGGCACGCCCAGATCCATGCCGTCGGCAATTTCCGTGCCGTCCAGAACCATCCTGGTCAGGATGTTCATGACGTAGCCGGCATCGAGCGGATCCCAGAAGGCAATGGAATCGACGGCGCCGGTTTCAAGATACGGCCCGGTGTCCTTGGGCAGGCCGAGCCCGATCACGCAGGTACGGTCCTCGAGGCCCGCTTCCTCGACCGCGCGACCGATGCCGATCACATCGATGGCCGAACCGCCCTGGAACCCCTTGATATCGGGATAGGAGCGGAGGATCTCCTTGGCCAGTTCATAGGCACGGTTGGCATCGTTGAAGCTTTCGTTCTTCGGCGAAACAAGCTCCATCCCGGGGAATTGCGACGCATATTCCGCCCCGCCGTCGGCCCATTGCACATGGGTCAGGCTGCCGAGCGACCCGACGAACGAGGTCCACTGCCCTTCGCCGCCCATGCAATCGACAATCTGTTCGGCGAAATGCGCGCCGAATTCGTGGTTGTCGAAGGCCTCCATGTCGACCTGCGTGTTCTGCAGGTTGTCGGCTTCGTGAGTGGTGACAACGATACCGCGCTGCATGGCCCGGCGCAGCACACCCTCCAGCGCCGAAGGATCCATCGGCACGATGGTGATCGCGTCGACGCCCTGCGCGATCAGGTCCTGAATGATTGCCGTCTGTTGCGCCGCATCGGCCTTGGCCGGGCCGACCTGGCGCGCGTTGACATCGGCATTGTCGGCGCCGAATTTCTTCACCCCCTCGTCCATCCGGGTGAACCAGTTTTCGCCGGTGACCTTGACGACGGTGACGATTTCCCTGGCATCGCCATCGGCGGCCACAACCGGAAGCGCCGCCAGACCCAGCGCCAGCGCCGAAACCCCCGCCAGCAGAAACTTGAATTGCATTGTCATTTCCTCCTCATCGGGTTCATGCCCGCGTTTGATATCCGGTCCGGGCGCAAGGGGCGCCGCCCGGACCCGAGCGACGGTCAGGTTCCTTTCGGCAATGCCGGCATCCGCATCCGGAGATAGGCCGTCAGGTCCGCCCGCGACGCTGCAAGGAAGAGCAGCAGCAACAGCCCCCAGGCACAGTCGCGAAAGAAGTTCGAGATCGCCATGAAGTTGAACAGGCTCGACAATACCTGCAGGGCGAAGGCCGACATCAGCACGCAGACGACCCGGCCATAGCCGCCTTCGGGGCGCACTCCCGCCATGACGGCGATCAATATGGCCACCATCACGTAGCTGGTGCCGTAATCCCATTTCACCGAAGAGGTGCGCGCCGCGATGACGATGCCGGCAATCGACGCCAGCGTGCCGGCGATGGTGTAGGTGACAAGGTACATGCGGCGCACCGGAATGCCGGCGTATCGCGCCGCCAGATCGTTGCTTCCCATCAGAAACAGCCGCACGCCATAGGCCGAGAACCGCAAGACCAGCGCCAGGACAAGGGCGATGGCGACGAACAATGCGAAGCTGACCGGAACCCCCAGAACCGGAAGGTTGGCAAAGTCGTCGAGCGGCTGGATATATCCCAGCCGAAGGGCCGAACCGCCGGTCAGACCAACAGCGAGGCCGGTAAAGACCATCTGCGTTCCAAGCGTCGCGATGATCGGCGTCAACCCGGCATACCCGACGAGCAGGCCGTTGAACGCGCCGCCCAGCACGCCGACCACAACCGAGATAGCCGCGAAAACCCAGCAATAAAGGACCGGGGCTTCGGTTGACGAGGCGAAATGGGGCGCGGCCATGAAGGCGATCACGCCGGACAGGTTGGCAAGCGCGATCCCCGACAGATCGATTCCGCCGCGCCCCGCAACCATCGCCAGCATGACGCCAAGTGCCAGCAGCCCAAGTTCGGAAACCTGTATCGCCATGGATTGCAGATTGTAGAGCCCGACGAACTTCGGCCCCACCAGGAACCACGAGGCCACGATCACCAGTGCGTTCACAAGCGCCAGAAAGCCCAGTTGGCCATCGTAGAACTTCGATGTCATTGCCCCTCCCACGCGCCCGACGGACGCCGCGCCACCGCTCGTTGCTCCGCGACAGCTTGCTTTAGGGGAGAGTATTCTCAGGATTCGACAAATGTCAACGTTGCACTGACAAATGATATTTCATATTATCTGTCCATATATATACCACGTTATATCAATATGTTACGCAAAGAGCGTGGCCCTCGCGCCGACAATGGAACGAAGAACGCCTGGTGGCTGGTTGCAGAATTGTACCGTGAGCGGGACATCCCGGGCCGGACCCGATCGGCCCGTTGCGTCAGCGACACGCGGGATATCTTTGCGGATTCGGGATTTTCGGCCGGCAATCCGGGGCGTCAGACACGCACAGGCGCGGGGGAAAGCAAGGTCCTTCCCCCGTCACGACGAAATCCTCCGCCGTCCCGGCCCATTATGATGCGGCAGCATCCCATTCCGGAGACTCGAAACGGGTCAGCGAAACGAGACGGTCGTAATCGTCGGGCGTGGCCGCCAGAACGCCGAAGCCCCTGCCATGCAGCGCCCCGGCACCGACCGGCAGAACGCGCCCGCCGGCCGCCTCGACCAGTGCATAGGCGGCAAGACAATCCCACAGCGACATGCGCGGCTCGCAGTAACCCACGAGCCTGCCGGCCGCGACATAGGCAATCATCAGCGCACCCGAACCATAGCGGACCCACGCCACCCCCCGATCCGCGAGGTCCCGGTGGAGTTGCCCGACACGCGCCACCGAGGCACGGTCGTTCGACCCCACCCCCAACAGGCCGTTGCTCAGATCGAAACGCTGCGAAATGCCGGCCGGCTTTCCGTTCAGCGTCACGCCCAGACCACGCCCACCAAGGAAAAGCTCGTCCAGAACAGGCGCAAAGATCGCCCCCAGAAGCGGGCCCTCTTCGTCCATCAGCCCGATCGACACGCACCAGCCCGGCAGCCCGGTCAGAAAGGGCGCGGTGCCGTCGATCGGATCGACGACCCAGGTCAACCCGCTGCCGCCAAGGATCAGCCCGTATTCCTCGCCCAGAAATCCGTCGTCGGAATATGTGTCGAGCAACGCCTCGCGGATGAAACGCTCGACCTCGCGATCGGCGACCGAGACCATATCGGTCAGGACCCGCTTGGTTTCGATCTCCAGCCCGTCGCGGTTTCGGAAATGGCGCAGCGCCAGCGCGCCGGCCTCGCGGGCAATCTGCCCCATCCGATCCAGCCGCGCAGCCAGATCGCTGTCTGTCAGTACCATATCACTCGTCCCTTCCTACGCAATAAGCGCCACACCGCCACCACGAAATTGCAGCCGCACCCCCGCCCCCGGCGCAACGGTGGCCGACCGGCTGCTGTCAACCAGAAACAGCCGCCCGGCCGGGCCGTCGATCTCGTATTCGATATGATCGCCCAGATAGGCGGCCGAGGCGACACGACCCTCCAGCCCCTCGCCATCGGGCCGGACGCTGAACGCATTGGGGCGGATGGCCAGCCTCGCCGCACCCGGCCGGGCCGAACGCGCCGGCAGGGACAATTCGGCGTTGCCGACGCGGACATGCGCCAGACCGTCCCCGGTACGCAACACCTCGCAATCGACCACGTTGGCCTCGCCGATGAAATCGGCGATGAATTCCGAGGCTGGCGCCTCGTAAAGCTCGCGCGGGGTACCGGCCTGCGCGATCCTGCCGTCCTTCATCACCACGATACGGTCGGACACCGCCAGCGCCTCGTCCTGATCGTGGGTGACATAGACCGCCGTGAACCCGAGACGCTGCTGCAATTCGCGGATTTCGGTCCGCACCTTGCGGCGCAGGCGCGCATCGAGGTTCGACAGCGGCTCGTCCAGAAGCAGCACCTGCGGCTCCAGCACCAGCGCCCGGGCAACGGCGACACGCTGCTGCTGGCCGCCGGAAAGCTCGGAAGGCAGCCGGTCGCCCAGCCCGGCCAGACCCACCAGATCCAGCCCGCGCGCGGCCTGTTCGCGCGCCTCGCCCGCCTTCACGCCGCCCGATTCGAGCCCATAGGCGATATTGTCGAGCACGCTCATGTGCGGGAACAGGGCGTAGCTCTGGAACACCATGGTCACGTCGCGGCGGTTCGGCGGCAGCCGGGTCACATCCTGACCCCCGATCAGGATCGCGCCCTCGCTCGGGGTCTCGAGCCCGGCCAGCATGCGCAGGGTCGTGGTCTTGCCGCAGCCCGACGGGCCCAGCAGCGTGACCAGTTCGCCCGGCTCGATCTTCAGGTTCAGGTCGGGGACCGCGGTAAAGCTGCCGTAATCCTTGCGCACGGACCGGAACTCGACCGCGCCTCTTTGCTGGTTGCTCACGCTTTTGCCTCCGTTGCGGCGGGTGGGTTCGGGCGGCGGCGCAGGCGGCGCTCGCCGACCAGGATCTGAAAGCCCCCGATGACGGTGATCATCACCACGATCAGCACCGAGGAATAGGCGATGGCCACGCCGTACTGGCCGTTCTCGACCAGACCGACGATATAGGCGGTCGCCATGTTGTATTTGGCCGAAACCAGAAAGATGACAGCCGAAATCGAGGTGATCGCCCGCACGAAGCTGTAGACCAGCGCCGCCATGATTGCCGGCCGCAGCAGCGGCAGGATCACGCGGCGCAGCGTGCGCCCCGAGTTCGCACCCAGGGTCAGCGACGCCTCGTCGAGGCTGCCGTCAAGCTGCGCCATGGCGGCAACGCTGCCGCGCACGCCAACCGGCATGTTGCGGAAGACGAAACAGACGATCAGGATCAGCGCCGTGCCGGTCATCTGGATCGGCGGCAGGTTGAAGGCCATGATGTAGCTGATACCGATGACCGTACCGGGGATGGCAAAGCTCATCATCAGCACGAACTCGAATACCGTCTTGCCGGGGAATTTCTGGCGCGCGATCAGCCAGCCGGTCAGCAGGCCGACCGCAGCGGTCAGCGGCGCGGCGATCAGCGCGATCATCATCGTCGTCCAGAAGCTGTTCCACGCCACGCCGGTCCAGCGGAAACCGCCGTCGAAACTGATGCCGAAGGCGCGGATATAGTGCTCCAGCGTCAGCGTATGATCCAGCCCCCACAGTTTGACGAAGCCGCCGAACAGAATCATCGTATAGACGACGACGGTGAACGCGCTCCACAGGCTGACGATCCCGATGACCGGCCAGGCGACGCGATCGGGCAGCGCCGCGTGGTTGCCGCCATCGCCCTTGCCGCTGACCGTGGCAAAGCTGCGCCCGGTCAGCCAGAACCGTTGGGCAAGGAACGCCGACAGGGTGAAGAACAGCAGGACCGCCGCCAGCACCGCCGCGCGCGACGGATCGTTCTGTGCGCCGACGACGGAAAAGAAGATTTCGGTCGAAAGCACGCCGCCCGAGCCGCCCAGCACCAGCGGGTTGCCGAAATCGGCCATGCTTTCGATGAAGCCGATCAGAAAGGCATTGGCCAGCCCCGGCGCCATCAGCGGCAGCGAGACCCGGCGGAAGGTGCGCCAGCGCCCGGCGCGCAGGGTCTGCGAGGCCTCCTCCATCGAGGGGCTGACACCCTCGACCACCCCGATCAGGACAAGAAAGGAAATCGGCGTGAAGCTGAGCACCTGGGCAAGCCAGATTCCGGTCAGTCCATAGAGCCAGCGGCCAAGCTCGAGCCCGGTGGCAGCCTCGATCACCTGCGTCAGCGTACCCGAACGCCCCAGCAGCATGATCAGCGCCAGCCCGACGACAAACGGCGGCGTGATGATCGGCAGCACCGTCAGCAGGCGCAGGCCCTTCTTGAAGGGGAAGCGGGTGCGCGTTGCCACCAGCGCAAAGGCAAGGCCCAGCAGCGTGGTCGCGGTTGCGGTGCAGATCGCCAGAAACAGCGTACGCCATGCCACGCCGCAGGTGCCGCCCGTCAGGCAGGAAAGGCTCCAGATCTTGGGATCGCCGATATTGCGCAACACGCCGTCGGCGGTAAACGAGCCGTCGAAATCCTGAAAGGCGCCGATGAAGATCGACAGGATCGGATAGAAGACAAAGGTCGCGACCAGCAGGATCAGAATGGCGATCGAGGTCAGAACGAAGGCGTCGCCCTTCAGCGCACCGCGCTCGGCCGCGCCGAACGATATCATCAGGGTGAAGAACAGCGTCAGCACAACCGCGCCGGCGCCGAATGCCGGCTGGCCGGAAACATCGCCGAACACTGCCTGCAGGGCGCCCCAGTTCCAGCCCCGGGCACCGATCGAGAGCCCCTCGATCGCCATCCAGGTCAGCCCGGCCGCCCCGATGCGGATCATCCACCGCCCGCGCCCGGCGCCCGACGGCCGCGAAATGCGCAACCATGCGGCGGCAACTACCAGCAGGATTATCGGCCAGAGCTGCCATCGGCCCGTCAGGGCCTGAACTGTCGCAGGCCAGAGATCGGCCTTGGTGAAAAAGTCTCCGATCCAGTCGAGGCTGAAAAAGCCCCCGCGGATCTTGTACCATGGCAAAATGAGCAGCGACAAAGCAGCGCCGCCAAGTGCCCGGTCCAGGCGCCTGTCGTCAGCGGTCATGCAGGTTTTCTTTCCGATTGCAGGAATACGCCGGGGCGGGGATGACCCCGCCCCGGTTAAACCGATCACTCGTTACTCGGCGGTACGTCCGCCAACTTCCGCATCCCAACGCGCAAGCAGTTCCTTGCGCCGGTCGGCGGATCCGTACTCGGCAAAGTCGTAGTCGATCAGTTTGATCTTGCTCAGATCGGGCGTATGCTCCGAGGCGACGGCGGCCTTGTTCGACGGGATCTGGTAAGAGCCCGCCTCGGGCATCAGGCTCTGCACCTCGGGGGTCAGAACCCAGTCGTAAAACACCCTCGCCTCGTCGGGATTTGGCCCGCCTTCGATGATCGACATCGAACCGACCTCGTATCCCGTCCCCTCGCACGGAGCGACAGTCTCGATCGGGAATCCCTCGACCGATTGCGACACGGCATCGTGCATGAAGACGATCCCGAGCCCTGTCTCGCCGCGCGCGGCGGCCTTTACCGGCGCCGAGCCGGATTTGGTGTATTGCGCGACATTCCCGCCAAGAGCCCTGAGATATTCGAACGCCTCATCCTCGCCCATCAACTGCACCAGCGTCGCCAGCGCCGTATAGGCGGTACCCGAGGAGTTCGGATCGGCGATCTGGATTTCTCCCTTGAGCGCGGGATCGAGAAGGTCGGCCCAGCAGGCAGGCGCCTTCAGGCCCTTCTTCGCGAAAATGTCTCGGTTGTACCCCCAGCCGAGCGCGCCGCTGTAAACGCCGACGGTGCGGTAGCCGGCGGTCTCGGCCTGCTCGACGGCCCAGTCGTGAAGTTCGGGCAGCATCGGCGACTTGTATTCCGCCGTCAGCCCGTCCGATGCCGCCTGCAACTGTGGATCGCCGGTGCCACCCCACCACAGGTCGGTCTGCGGGTTCCGGCCCTCGGCGCGCACCTTGGCATAGGCCTCGCCCGACGACAGGCGAACCATGTTTACCTCGACATCGGGATGGCCGCTTTCGAACTCGCTGACCAGCTTTTCGCAAATCACCACATCGGCCGAGCAGATCATGTTCAATTCCGCCGCTCCGGCGGCGGCCGGCAATCCGGCGGCGGCACCGACGGCGATGGCTACGGTTCTGAATTTCATTGACGTCCTCCCGATATCAGCCAGACCTTGTTGCAAAGCTGTGCAACTCAGATGCCTCATGCAGTGGCAATCTGTCAACAAGAATTTTGTTATAGCCTATTTATCTGCCATGTTTCGCAAGTTATAGTACTGCAAAGCTGTTCAAAACTACTGACATAGCGGAGCAACCGGATGCCCAGGAATGCCGTCAGCGCAAAGGATGTCGCCGAACTTGCGGGGGTTTCGCGGGCAGCGGTTTCACGGTGCTTCACCCCGGGCGCCAGTATTTCCGACGAAACCCGGGAGAAGATCGTGAAGGCAGCCGACCGACTCGGGTATCAGGTCAACCGGCTGGCCAGCGGGCTGATCCGTAACGAATCGGGAATCGTGGCGATCATCGCCGCCGAGATCGCAACACCCTATCGTTCCAGCCTGCTGTCTGCACTGACCGAAGCGCTGCAAAAGGCAGGCAAGGTGGCACTCGTCATCAACACCGACAGTTCGGACGGCAGCGTCGAACAGGCGCTTCGCCAGGCGATCAGCTACCGCACCGATGCGGCGATCTTCCTGTCCGGCATGCCGGCCAGGTCCCTTGCCGAAACCTGCCGGCGCAACGGCATGCGGCTGCTGCTGATAAACCGCGAGGCCGGGCGGCCCGGATCGCTGCTTGTCCGCCTGCGCGACGCCGAGGCCGGGCGCCGCGCGGTCCGGATGCTGATCGCGGCGGGGTGCAGGCGGCTGGCGCTGGCAAGCTCGCGCACCGACACGCCCGCCCTGCGCGAACGCGAGCGCGGCTTTCGCCAGGCGGCGGCCGAGGCGGGCATCGACTGGGTCGAGGAACGGCGGGGCCTGACCTCCTACGAAGCCGGCCTCGAGCTTGGCATGGCGCTTCTGGCCGGGCCGAATCCGCCCGACGGCGTCTTCTGCACGACGGATCTGATGGCGTGCGGCATGATGGATGTCGCGCGCTGGCGGCTTGCCCTGCGCGTTCCCGAACAGCTTTCGCTGATCGGATTCGACGATATCCCGCAGGCCGGCTGGGAAGGGTACGACCTGACGACCTTCCGCCAGCCCGTCGAGGATATCGCCACCCGGGGTATCGAATGGCTGACCGCGCCCGTCCTGCCGGAAACAGCCAGCGAACTCCTGTTCGAACCGACGCTGAAACCGCGCGGATCGGTCAGGCGGCCCAGCCCGACATGACAACCCGCGTCAGTCGCCCTTTGTCCGGAGCGGCGCAAGATGCTCGCCCGGGGCGCAGAAGGTGGACTGAAGCAGCGAAATGACGGCGATCACCTCGGGACGTCCGAGGCTGTAATAGACATGCCGGCCATGGCGCCGCGACCCGACCAGCCCTTCGGCCCTGAGGCGCATGAGTTGCGCCGACACCGACGATTGCGCCAGATCGAGCGCCTCACCGATCTCGCTGACGCTCTGTTCGCCGTCCGCAAGCTGGCAGAGGATTTGCAGGCGCTGTTCGTTGGCCAGCGTCTTGAGAAATGCGGTGGCCGCGGCAACGGCCGGTGTGCGGCCCGCCCCGCTCATCCGCTCGCCTTTCTCCGCCCGCCCCTGAGCAGCACATAGATCGCCGGGATCACCAGCACGGTCAGCAGTGTCGATGACGCCAGCCCGAACAGGAGCGAGATTGCCAGCCCCTGGAAGATCGGATCCGCGAGGATAGCGAAGGCGCCGATCATCGCGGCGAGCGCGGTGAGCAGGATCGGCTTGAAGCGGATCGATCCGGCATCGAGCAGCACCTGGACGAGTGGCTGACCAGCGGGCGCATGGCGGATGAAATCAACCAGCAGGATCGAGTTGCGCACGATGATGCCCGCAAGGGCGATGAACCCGATCATCGACGTGGCGGTAAAGGGCGCATGGAACCACCAGTGACCGAGCATGATGCCGATGAAGGTGAGCGGCACCGGCGTCAGGATCACCAGCGGCAGCCGGAAGGAGCCGAACTGGATGACCACCAGGATATAGATACCCAGCAGCGCCACGCCGAAGGCGGCGCCCATGTCGCGGAAGGTCACC
>NZ_JBKEAE010000063.1:0-101241 GCF_047971885.1 Tropicimonas sp.
TGGCTCGCCACCGGCAGCCCCTGCGGCCCGGCCGCCTGCACGGGCATGGCCGGCGGTGCCGGGCTGGTGGCGATCAGGTACACCAGGGAGCCCGAAGCGGTCGCCCGGGTGATGGATTTCCTCGCCTCCGAAGATGTGGTGCGCGAATTTTCCGAGCGCACGCTGTTCCTGCCGGCCAACAAGACCGTGGTCGAAAAGGGCGGGCTGGAATTCGTCACCGACGATCCGCAGGTCAAGACGGCGCTCGACGCCTTCGTCGCCGCCTCGGCGCGCCAGTCGCCGGCCGCCGACGCCATGCCGGCATGGAAATGGGCCTCGGCCTGTTACACGGCGCTGGTCACCCGCACCAGCCAGGCGATGGCCGGCGAAATGTCGCTCGACGATGCCTTCGCGCGGATGGACAGCGACATCGAAGAGCAAGTCAAGCAAGCCGGACAATGACGGCCCCGGCGGAAAAGACCCTGGTCGGCGCGGTGCTTGCCGCGCCGGTCCGCTGGCTGGCGCAGGCGGCCGATGTGCCGCTGCGCTGGTGGCAGCGGGTTGCGGGGCGGGGCGGGATGATCGCCTTCTTCCTGATCCCCAACATGGCGGTATTCGGGATCTTCGTCCTTGTCCCGCTGGTCATCAACTTCGCCTATTCGGTCACCGGGGGGACCGAGCTTTTCCTGCCCGACCGGCCCTATGTCGGTGACGCGCATTTCGACCGCCTGCTGAGCTGCGAAAACCACTTCGATCCCGCCACCTGCCGCGACGACCTGTTCTGGACAGCGGTGTGGAACACGGCGAAATTCGTCATCTTCCAGGTCACCGCGATGACCGGCGTGGCGATGATCACCGCGCTGATCCTGAACCGGGCGATTCCGGGGCGCGGTTTCTGGCGCGCCGTCTTCTTCTTTCCGGTGCTTCTGTCGCCGGTCGTTGTTGGCCTGATCTGGCGCTGGATCCTCCAGCGCGAGGGGATTCTGAACTTCTTCATGATCGAACTGGGGCAGGATCCGGTCAACTGGCTGCTGGAGCGCGGCTGGGCCTTCACCGCAGTGATCGGCGTTTCGGTCTGGGCGCATATGGGGTTCTACGCGCTGATCCTGCTGGCCGGGCTTCAGGCGATCCCGCGCGACATCTACGAGGCCGCCACCATGGACGGCACCCCGGCGGGGCGGATCTTCTGGCGCATCACCCTGCCGCTTCTGTGGCCCAACCTGCTGGTGGTGATCGTTCTGGCGCTGATCCGGGCGGTGCAGGTCTTTGACGAGGTCTTCGTGCTGACCTCGGGCGGGCCGGGCACGGCGACGCTGTTCATGACGCAATACATCTATGAAACCGGCTTTGCCTCGATCCTGCGCAATCCCGGCGTTGCCTCGGCGGCCTCGCTGATGATGGGCGGCGTGCTGGTGGTGCTGACACTGGCGCAACTGGGCCTGACCCGCTGGAGGGACCGGACATGAACGCACGTACCTTCCTGACCCGCCGCCGGGGCGGAACCGGCTGGCACTGGACCGATATCGTGACCTGGGTCTGGCTGGTCGGCGGGCTGATCGTCATGTTCGGCCCGGCCTTCTGGCTATTGATGTCATCCTTCAAGTCTCCGGCGCAACTGGCTGAATTTCCACCATCCCTGCTGCCTTATCAGCCTGAAACGGCGCTGGTCGAACGCGGCGGCACGGCCACGGAACTGCCGCTATACGACGTGGTGACGCCCGATGGCGAAACCCGGCGTCTGGCCGAACTGCGCCGGGTCGGCACGATGTCGAACCTCGTCGATCCGGCGAACCCCGAGGAAATCGTCCGCGTCAACATCAACGACCGCAAACCGGTGCGCACGATAGGTTTCGCGTGGAAGAACTATACCGAGCCGCTGGAAAAGAACAATTTCGGGCGCTATCTGTGGAACTCGGTCTTCGTCACCACGATGGCGACGCTGATAACGCTGCTGACCAATTCCATGGCCGCCTTCGCCCTGTCGAAATACGAGTTTCGCGGCCGCAATTCGGTGATGCTGCTGATCGTGGCGACGCTGATGATCCCGCTGTCGGTGAACCTCGTGCCGCTCTATTCGGTGATCTCGTCGCTGGGCCTGCTCAATTCGCTCTGGGGGGTGATCCTGCCCACGGTCGCCACCCCGACCGGGGTGTTCCTGCTGCGCCAGTACATGCTGACGATCCCCGACGAACTGCTCGAGGCGGCGCGCATGGACAAGGCCAGCGAATGGCAGATCTACTGGCGGATCGTGCTGCCGCTGACCGCGCCGGCGCTGGCGGTTCTGGCGATCTTCTCGGTCGTCTGGCGCTGGAACGATTTCCTGTGGCCGCTGATCGTGCTGAGCCGCAAGGAACTGTTCACCCTTCAGGTCGGGCTCAACACCTTCGCGGGCGAGTTGAACGTGCAGTGGCACTATATTCTGGCGATGACGGTGGCGACGATGATCCCGGTGGTGGTGGTCTTTGTCTTCCTTCAGCGCTTCATCACCGCCGGCATTGCCGGCACCGGACTGAAATAGGAGGCTTCCATGGGTCACATCGAACTTGAGAGCCTGAACAAGAGCTTCGGCGCGCACGAGGTGCTGAAGGACATCGACCTCGAGATCGGCGAGGGTGAACTGGCGGTTTTCGTCGGCCCGTCGGGCTGCGGGAAATCGACCCTGCTGCGGCAGATTTCAGGGCTCGACCAGCCGACATCGGGGCGCATCCTGATCGACGGGCGCGACGTCACGCGTGTCAGCGCCGCCGATCGGGGACTGGCGATGGTGTTCCAGTCCTATGCCCTCTACCCGCACATGTCGGTGCGCCAGAACCTCGCCTTCGGGCTTCAGAACATGAAGATGGCCCGGGACGAGATCGACCGGCGGATCGCCGATGCGGCGCGGATGCTGGAAATCGAGCCGCTGATGGCGCGCCGCCCCGGGCAGCTTTCGGGCGGACAGCGGCAACGGGTGGCGATCGGCCGGGCCATCGTGCGCGATCCGACCGCCTTCCTGCTCGACGAGCCGCTGTCGAACCTCGATGCGGAACTGCGCGTCTCGATGCGGGCCGAACTGGCGGCGCTGCATGCCCGGCTGGGGGCGACGATGATCTATGTCACCCACGATCAGGTCGAGGCGATGACGCTGGCCAACCGGATCGTCGTTCTGCGCGCCGGCCGGATCGAACAGGTTGCCGCGCCGCTCGATCTGTTCGACCGGCCGGCGAACCGCTTCGTGGCCGGGTTCATCGGTGCGCCGTCGATGAATTTCCTGACCCCCGCCGAGGCCGTCCCGCTGCTGGCCGGCCATGCCGCCCCCGCCGGTACGGCGCTGATCGGGGTGCGTCCGCAGCATCTGGTGCCCGCCGAAGGCGGGCTCGACATGTCGGTCACGCTGGTCGAGGCGCTCGGCACCGAAACGGTGATCCACGGCGCGATCGGCGGCGGAACCCGGCTACTGGCCACCGAGCCCGGCCAGATGCGCGTCGCGGCGGGCGAGCGGATGACGCTGGGCGCCGATCCGGCGAGCCTTCATTTCTTCGACGAAGGCGGGCTCCGGCTCGACGGCTAGGGCGTTGCGGCCGGCGCCCGGCCCGTCGCCGAGGCGCGGGCCAGAACCAGCACCACCAGCGCCAGCCCCGCCGCGATGGCGATCCAGCCCGGCGAAATCAGGAACAGGCCGCCGAGCGTGAGCGCGGCCTTTTCCCACAGCCTGAGGTCGCGGCCGAACCAGCCGATATAGGCCGCCGACAGGGCGAGGATGCCGACAAGCCCCGACAGCAGCGCCACCACAAACTCGACCGGCGAGAAATCGACGAACAGCAGGCTCGGCGCATAGACGAACATGAACGGCACCAGCGCCTTGCCCATCGACAGGCGGAAGGCGGTGGTGCCGGTGGTCATCGGCTCGCTGCGCGCCAGACCCGCCGCCGCATAGGCCGCCAGCGCCACCGGCGGCGTCACATCGGCCAGAACGCCGAAATAGAAGACGAAGAAATGGGTGGCGATCAGCGGGACGTCGAATTGCAGCAGCGCCGGCGCGGCAATGGAGGCGAGGATGATATAGGTCGGCGTGGTGGGAATTCCCGCGCCCATGACGATGCAGGCGACGGCGACGAACAGCAGCCCGCAGAACAGCGCAAGGCTGCGTTCGGACAGGAGCCCGGTGAAATCGAAGGCGATCAGCCACGCGGCCAGATCGCCGGCAAGCTGCACCACGGCGGCCGAGAACTTGAAGCCCAGCCCGGTCAGGGTGGTCATCCCCAGCAGGAAGCCGACACAGGCGCAGGCCGCCCCGATGGCAAGGGCGAATTTCGCCCCGTCCTCGAAGCCGCGCACCAGCCGCGGCGGGGTCAGAACGGTCGAGGTGTCCATCGCCGTATTGCCGAGCGCCCGCATCGCCAGCGGCACATAGGAAAAGGCGACGGTCAGCACGATGCCCCAGAAGGCGGCCAGAAAGGGCGTGTATTGCATGAGCAGCATCGCCACCATCACGCCGAGCGGGACAAACAGGTGCCACGACCGGGCCAGCACCCGCCCGAACCGCGGAATGCGGTCGGCGGTCAGCCCGGTCAGCCCGAGCCGTCTGGCCTCGAAATGCACCATCAGCAGGATGGCGACATAGTGGAACAGGGCCGGGACGATGGCGATCAGGATAATCTCGTTATAGGGCACGCCGAGCATCTCGGTCATCACGAAGGCCGAGGCGCCCATGATCGGCGGGGTGATCTGCCCGCCGCACGAGGCCGAAGCCTCGACCGCGCCGGCGAACCGGGCCGAAAAGCCCGATTTCTTCATCAGCGGAATGGTGAAGGCGCCGGTGGTCACGGTATTGGCGATGGGCGAGCCCGAGATCATGCCGAAAAAGCTCGACGCGACAACCGAAACCTTGGCCGACCCGCCCGAGGCGCGGCCGGCGATGATCGTCGCCAGGTCGATGAAGAGCTGCCCCAGCCCGCTCATCTGCGCCAGGATGCCGAACAGCACGAAGTGGAAGACATAGGTCGCCACCACGCCGACCGCGACGCCGTAGATACCCTCGGTCCCGACATAGAGATGGTTGATGATCCGGGTGATGCTGTAGCCGCGATGGGCGAGGATGCCCGGCAGGTACGGCCCGACCAGCGCGTAGAGCAGGCAGCCGATGCCGATATAGGCCAGCGTCGGCCCCATGGTGCGGCGCGTCGCCTCCAGCGTCATGACGATGGCGATCAGCCCCATCATGTAGACCGGCTCGGGCGGGTTACCGACATTGTCGATGAAGATATGGCGGAAGAAAAGGGTCAGATAGGCCGAGAACCCTGCGCCGAAGGCGGCGAAGATCCAGTCGCGCAGGCTTACCTTCTCGGGATCGGCACCCCTGGGATTGAGCGGCAGCGTCAGCGCGATCAGCACCAGCATCACGCCGGCAAAGACCGTTTTCAGCCCGCCCGGCGGCAGCGATCGCATGAGGTCGTAAAGCAGGTAGAGGTAGAAGGCGGCAAAGACCAGCGACTGGACCCACAGCCGCGCATCCGGCCGGGCGCGCTTGCGCGGGAAGACGAGAAAGATCAGCCCCATCACGAAGGTCAGGTGGATCGTCCGGTGCATCACCTCGTTCAGCAGGCCGAAACCGGCGGTATAGACGTGAAACAGCGACAGGGCGACCGAGGCGACGGTGACGAACCTGGCGGTCAGGCCGGTCAGGTGGCGGAAGTTCGATTCCGAATCGTATTCGCGGACCAGCGCCTCGACCTCGTCGGCGTCAAGCTCGTGATCGTCGGGGTCGAATTCCGGCGGCGGCGGGGTCTTGATCGTCAAGGGGATTTCTCCTTGGGGCAGGGCGCCAGCGTCAGGGCGGGCAGCCCGAGGCGCGCCAGCGGCAGGGCGCTGCCGGCCACATGCAGCGTGTTGGCGTATTCGGCCTGAATCCGCAGCGCGATGGGCCCGGTGGGGCGCGCCAGATCGAGGATGAAGCGCCCGTTCTCGTGCCGCCAGCCGGTTGCGCCGACCTCGGCCGCGACCGAGGGCAGCCCGGCACCATGGGCCTCGAAAATCTCGGCTATCTGCACGATCCGGCCGTCGGTCAGCCGGTAGAGATCGGTCACCGGCGTTTTCGACACCGAATGAATGAAGCTGAGGGCAAATTCCCCCTCAGGGCCAGTGGCAAGGCGCATCACCGTGCCGCCCCCGTGCGTCGGCGACAGGCACAGCCATTCAGGCCCGGCGGCGGGCAGGGGACCTGCGGCGGCAAAGGCGGCAAGCGCCGCCATTCCCGCCAGGCGCTGCCCCATTATGGGGCAACGCCCTTTTCCTCGTAATATTTCGCCGCACCGGGATGAACCGGGATCGACACGCTCTCCAGCGCCTTGTCGAGCGAGATCTGCCGGCCCATCGGATGCACCTGGCCCAGAGTCTCGGTGTTCTCGTAAAGCGCCCGGGTTACCGCATAGATGATATCGTCGGACACGCCGTCATGGGTGGCCCAGATCGCCCGCACCGCCAGCGTTTCCACGTCGGAATCGACACCCTTGTAGCTGCCGGCCGGAATCACCGAACTGGCATAATAGGGCTGGGTTTCCTGCAGCTTTGCGATGGCCGGGCCGTTGAGCGGCACGATGCGGATATCGTGGCCGTTGGCCAGATCGGTCACCGACGAGGTCGGCAGGCCGGCGGTGATCAGCGAGGCGTCGAGATTGCCGTCCTTGATCTTGTCGACCGACTGGGCGAAAGACGAATAATCCTCCGAGACATCCTCGCGCGCCATGCCGTGGGCCGCCAGCAGGTCGCCCAGAAGCTGCCACTGGCCGGACCCGGGCGAGCCCGAGGAAACCGACTTGCCCTTCAGATCCTCGAATTTCGCGATGCCGCTGTCGGCGCGCACCACAAGCTGCACGGTCTCGGGATAGAGCGCGCCGATGGCGCGCAGGTTGCCCAACGCCGCGCCGTCGAACTGGTTGATGCCCTTGTAGGCGGCATCGAGGATATCGGCGGCGGCAAAGGCGGATTCGATCTCGCCCCGGCCAAGCAACTGGGCGTTGGCGACCGAGGCGTTCCCGGTCTCGGCGGTGGCCGACAGTTTCGTGTCGGGCAGTTCGGCGGTGTTCGAGATCAGTTGCGCCAGCATGCCGCCGAGCGGGTAATAGGTGCCCCCGGTACCCCCGGTGGCGATGCCGAAAAACGTGCGTCCCTGCGCCGATGCGGGAAGCGCCGCCAGCCCGGCGAGGGTGACGGCCGCGGTCGAACCGATAAATCCGCGTCTGGAAAATGTCATGTGCAGCTCCCTGTTCATTGTGTCCTGTCCGATGCCCGCCGGATTTGTTCCGGTCGCGGCAAGCGGTGTCCTGAAACGATCCTGACAAAGCCGGCGAGCAAGTCAACGCCCGATTTCGCTGCGAAAAGATGTGATTGCGCTGGATGTTTCAACCGATGCGCGATGCCCGGCGCGCTCAGGCCGGCCAGAAGGCATGGGCAAGCACCCAGATGGTCAGCAGCGCGGCCACGACCAGCACGTAGAGCCCGTTCCAGCGCAGCCCCACATGCAGCGCGCTGACATTGCCGAACGAGCCGATCAGCAGCGTCGTGGCGGTAAAGGGCGAGCTGATCCCGCTGACCGCCCAGCCGGCGGTGATCGCCGTCACCAGCGCCGCCGGCGCGATGCCCATGGCGACCGGATCGGGAAGAAGCGGCGCGATCAGCGTGACGGCGAGGATCGGGTTCATGCCGAACTGACCGAGCAGCGGGATGACCCAGACCAGCCCCGCCAGCACCAGCCAGACCGGCCACGCGGCAAGATCGAGCCCGGCCCCCGCCATCAGCGGCGCCAGAAGCGGGGCGCCGACGGTGCCGATGTAGCCGGCCATCATCAGCAGCGTCAGCTCGCCCCGGTTGCCCGGCAGGTCGGTGCTGAAATAGTCGCGCAGCCGTTTCGCCAGGGTGAAATCCAGCGCGCCGCCCGCATGCTGGATCAGCGCCCAGCCCAGTGCCAGCAGCGGCACGATCGCCATCACGGTCCCGACCACGCGCACGCCGGTCGCCGCGTGCAGGGCAAAGACGCTGCCGCCCAGCAGCACCAGCAGCAGCGCCAGCGGCCACAGGCTCGCCCACGATCCGGCGGGGGTGGCCCGGGCGGCGGGGCGGGGCGGGACGCGCGGCTTGAAGATCGTGTCGAGCGCCCAGCCGGTGCCGGCGAGGATCAGCGCCGAAACCGCCCCCGGAAGGGCCGCATCCGCCCAGCGTGCGCCGGGGATCAGCGCGGTCGAGATCGCCATCGCAAAGGCCAGCGGCGACCAGGGAAGCGACGAGATGAAGCCGCGCTGGATCGCCAGCAGCATCCGGCGCAGCCGGTGGCGGCGGATCAGCGGATCGGGCTCGGCGCGCGCGCTGGCCGAAGCCAGACTGCCCAGAAGCGAGATCGCCCCGTAATTGAGCGGCAGGGCGAAAAGGTGCCCGCCGAGCGTCAGCGCCGCATAGCGCCGCCCCGGCGGCTGACCGGCCAGAAACCCGCCCGCCCGGGCAATCCCCGGCGAGGTTTCGGCAACGTTGCGCAGCGTCGAAAGCGCGGTGAAGAACGAGCCGATGAAGGTGGCCGACAGCAGCCCCTTCAGCGCGACCGCCTGCCAGCCGTCCGAGGTCAGGGCGAGCAGGGCGGTCAGCAGGATCCCGGCGGCGATGAAGGCGCGGCGCGACCGCCGCACCCTGAGCGCCAGCAGGGCCAGCACGCCGGCGGCGGCCGCCGCCGGCAGACCGTCGGGCAGGCCGGCGCCCCATTCGCGCAGCACTGACAGAAGCGTCAGCAGAACCAGCAGGCAGGAGGTGGCCAGATCGGTCCCGGCGCGCCAGGTCGTCGCGGTCATCGCACCGGCACCTCAGATGCCGCCATGCGTCTGGGCCCGGGCATGCACCGAACCGGTGGTGGCACCGAGCGCCGGAAGTCCGGCCAGGAAGATGGCGATGGCCGCCCGGCGCCGTGTCCGGATCCGCTCTGCTGTGGGTGCGGGCAGATCCGGCCCGAGCAGCCGCGACAACGGGTTGTCGAAGGCCATGTCGATCAGGATCAGCGCCGCCAGATCGATACGATCCGCCGGCAGGCCGATCTCGCCGCGCGCGACCGCCGTCCGCAATTCCGACGCGACATTCCGTTCGAGCAGTTCGCGCCCTTCGGCCAGGGTACGCCGGGCCAGAACCGGAAAGGTCCGCGTTCCGGCAATGATCGCGCGCAGCAGTTCCAGCCGGTGCGGCTCGGTCGCCGGGTCCTTGTCGATCGTCAGGAGAAGATCGAGCCGGTCAGCCAGCGCAAGCCGGCGCGCGGCGGGATCGAGTGGCTGAAAGACCGTCTGCGCCACCCGGCGGATGGCCGCCTCCAGCAGGGCCTCGCGGCTGCCGAACATCCGGTAGAGCGTGCGTTTCGACATGTGCGCCCGGTCGGCGATCGCCGTCATCGTCACATCGTCGAGCTGTTGCTCCGACAGGAGCCCGCCCGCCGCCTCCAGCACCAGCGCCTCGCGCGTTTCGGGCGAAAGCTGTAACGGCCGCCCGCGGCGCCGTGCCGTAACACCCACACCCTCGCGCGGGCACTCGCCCTGTCCGCTCATCCCGTCCTCCTCCCGCCCTTCGGTCTCCGGATTGACCGCTTTACAAAACCTGCCGGTATCCTTATTCGGAATCAAGGTTCAATTTCCCGGTATCCCTGCAGCGGAGTATGCCATGCTGACCCAATCACTTAGCGGGCTTCGCACCGTTCTGGCGGCGACTTGTATCGTTGCCGTAACCGTCTCCTCCGCCGCCGCGCAGGAGGGTGCGCCGCCGGCAACGGTAACGGTCGTCACGCTCGAAGCCTCGGACGTCACCCTGACTACACCGCTTCCGGGGCGGGTGTCGGCTTCGGCGGTGGCCGAGGTGCGCCCGCAGGTCAGCGGCATCATTACCGAACGGCTGTTCGAGGAGGGCCGCCAGGTCGAGGAGGGTGACGCGCTTTACCGGATCGATTCGGCCACCTACGAGGCGGCGCGGGCCGCCGCCGAGGCCAGCCTCGCCCAGGCCGAGGCGCAGCTGAAATCCACCGAGCGCGAGGTGACCCGGATCGAGGCGCTGCTGCAGCGCTCGGTCGCCAGCCAGCAGAACCACGACGACGCGATCGCGGCGCGCGACGTCGCCGCCGCGTCGGTCAAGGTTGCCGAAGCGAACCTGAAGGCGGCCGAGATCGACCTGGAACGCACCACGATCCGCGCCCCGATCGCCGGTTTCGCCGGCCTCAGCCAGGCGACGCAGGGCGCGCTGGTCACCTCGGGGCAGGCGAGCGCCCTGACGGTGATCCGCCAGATCGACCCGGTGAATGTGGACGTCACGCAATCGGCGGCCGAGATCCTGCACTGGCGGCGCTCGGTCGAGAATGTCGGTGCCGAAGCCGGAGGTGTCGACAGCCTGACACTGCGGCTGGCCGACGGCTCGACCTACGACCAGACCGGGCGGCTCGCCGCCGCCGAACCGCACGTGAACGAGCAGACCGGGGTCATCGTGCTGCGGCTTCAGTTCGCCAACCCCGAGCAGATCCTGCTGCCCGGCATGTACGTGCAGGTCGAGGTGCCGCAGGCGGTGGTCGAGGGCGCGATCCTGACACCGCAGGAGGGCATCACACGCGACCGGCGCGGCCGCCCCGTCGCCATGGTGGTGACGCCCGAAAACGTGGTCGAATCCCGGCAACTGACCATCCAGCGCGATTACGGCACCCAATGGGTCGTCACCGAGGGGCTGGCACCGGGCGACCGCATCGTCGTCGCCGGCCTGCAAAGGATCGCGCCCGGCCAGACCGTCGTCGCCGAGGAGCGCGCGGCCGATACCGCCGCCGAACCGGCAGCCGGGCCCGCAGCCGGCAACTGACCCTTTCACAGCTTCCCGCTCCCAGCATTCCGGAACATTCCCATGGCACGCTTTTTCATCGACCGACCGGTTTTTGCCTGGGTCATCTCGATCCTCATCATGGGGGTGGGGCTGCTTTCGATCTGGACGCTGCCGATCGCGCAATATCCGCAGATCGCGCCACCGTCGGTTCGCATCTCGGCCAGCTATCCGGGCGCCTCGGCCGAGACGGTGGCCAATACGGTGACCCAGATCATCGAACAGCAGATGACAGGAATCGACGGCATGCGCTACATGTCGTCAAGCTCGACCTCGGCGGGAACGGCCTCGATCAACCTGACCTTCGAAACCGGCACCGACCCCGACGTGGCGCAGGTGCAGGTGCAGAACAAGCTGTCGCAGGCAACCTCCTCGCTGCCCGAGATCGTGCAGCGGCAGGGGGTACGGGTGTCCAAGGGCTCCGAGAGCTTCTTCATCGTGATCGGGCTCATTTCCGCAGACGGATCGCTCGATCAGGCGGACCTGTCGGACTACCTCAACAGCACGCTCGTCGACGAGTTCAGCCGTATCGAGGGGGTCGGCAGCGCCCAGGTCTTCGGTGCGCCCTATGCGATGCGCATCTGGCTGGAGCCGTCGCGGCTGGCCGCCTACGAGCTGACGCCGACCGATGTTGTGAACGCGGTTTCCGGCCAGAACGCCCAGATCTCCGCCGGGGCCTTCGGCTCGCTGCCGGCGCCCGAGGGTCAGCAGCTGAACGCGACCATCACCGCGCAGTCGCTGCTCACCACGCCGGAGGATTTCGAGAACATCGTCATCCGCGCCGAAACCGACGGCGGGCTCGTGCTGCTCAAGGATGTGGCGCGGGTCGAGGTCGGGGCGCAGGATTATTCGATCATCGCCCGCTTCAACGGCCAGCCCGCCTCGGGGATGGCGCTGTCGCTGGCCTCGGGCGCCAACGCGCTGGCCACCGCCGAACGCGTCAAGCACCGGATCGAGGAATTCTCGCAGTTCTTCCCCGAAGGGATCGATTACGTCATCCCCTACGACACCACTCCCTTCATCGAGATCTCGATCGAAGAGGTGCGCAACACGCTTTTCGAGGCGATCGGGCTGGTGTTCATGGTGATGCTGCTGTTTCTGCAGAACATCCGCGCCACGATCATTCCGACCCTGGCGGTCCCGGTGGTGCTGCTCGGCACCTTCGCGATCCTCGCGGTGGCCGGGTTCACCATCAACACGCTGACCATGCTGGCCATGGTGCTGGCGATCGGCCTGCTGGTCGACGACGCCATCGTGGTGGTCGAGAACGTCGAGCGGATCAGGGAGGAAGAGGGGCTGAACCCGCGCGACGCGACGCGCAAATCCATGTCGCAGATCACCGGCGCGCTGATCGGCGTGGCGCTGGTGCTTTCGGCGGTTTTCGTGCCGATGGCGTTTTTCGGCGGCTCGACCGGGGTGATCTATCGCCAGTTCTCGATCACCATCGTTTCGGCGATGCTGCTGTCGGTGCTGGTCGCCCTGACACTGACGCCGGCGCTCTGCGCGACGATCCTGCGGCAGAAGGATGCCCACCACGCCCGGCGCGGCCCCTTCGGCTGGTTCAACCGCGCCTTCGAGGCGATCACCAGGGGATACGGCGGCACCGTGAACTACGTGATCCGCCGGCCGCTCCGCATCCTGCTGATCTATGCCGCCATCGGCGGCGGCATCTACTGGCTGTTCACCCACACGCCGACCGGCTTCCTGCCCGACGAGGATCAGGGCATCCTGCTCACCCTGGTTCAGGGGCCGACCGGTGCCACGACCGAGCGGACAAGCGCGGTCCAGAAGGAGGTGCAGACCTATTTCCAGACCGCCGAGGCCGAAAACGTCAATGCCGTCTTCGGGGTGGTGGGCTTTTCCTTCGGCGGCCAGGGGCAGAATGCCGGCCTCGGCTTCATCCGGCTCAAGGACTGGGGTGAACGCCCGCGCCCTGACCAGAGCGTGCAGGCGATCGCCGGCCGTGCCTATGGCGCGTTTTCCCAGATCCGCGATGCGATGGTCTTTCCGGTGGTACCGCCCGCCGTGCCCGAGCTTGGCAATATCTCGGGCTTCGACTTCTATCTTCAGGCCATCGGCGGACAGACGCACGAGCAATTGCTCGAAGCGCGCAACCAGCTTCTCGGCATGGGCATGCAGAACCCGGCGCTGGCCTCGATCCGGCCTTCGGGGCTGGAGGACGCCTCGCAATTCGCGCTCGATATCGACTGGCGCGCCGCCGGGGCCTTCGGTGTCTCGCCGGCCAATGTGGGCGAAACCCTGTCGATCGCCTGGGCGGGGCGTTATGTCAACGATTTCAACGATAACGGCCGCATCAAGCGGGTCTATGTCCAGGGCGAGCCCGAAGCCCGGGCCCAGCCCTCGGACATCCAGCTCTGGCGGGTACGCAACACCTTCGGCGAACTGGTGCCCTTCGCCAACTTCACCGCGGAACACTGGACCCATGGCCCACAGGGCCTGAACCGCTACAACGGCATCCCGTCGATGCAGATCCAGGGCGATCCGGCACCCGGCGTGACCACCGGGCAGGCGATGGCCGAAATCGAGGCCATGGTTCAGCAGCTTCCGCCCGGATACTCGGTCGCCTGGACCGGTCTTTCGCTGGAGGAACGCGAATCCGGCGGGCAGGCGCCGCTTCTCTACGCGCTGTCGCTGGCGGCCATCTTCCTCTGCCTCGCCGCGCTATACGAAAGCTGGACCATTCCCTTCTCGGTCATTCTGGTGATGCCGGTCGGGGTTTTCGGCACGCTTTTCGCCGCCCATTACTTCGGCTTCGAGAACGGCGTCTTCTTCCAGGTCGGCCTGCTGACCGTGATCGGCCTGACCGGCAAGAACGCCATCCTGATCGTCGAATTCGCCCGCGACCGCTACGAGGCGGGCGAGGAGCTTTTCGCCGCATTGCTCGAAGCGGCGCGGCAGCGGTTCCGCCCGATCATCATGACCTCGATGGCGTTCTCGCTCGGCGTCCTGCCGCTGGTGGTATCGACCGGCGCCGGATCCGGCGGGCGGCGGGCCGTGGGTGCCGCCGTGCTCGGCGGCACGATCACCGGCACCGTTCTGGGGGTGATTTTCGTGCCGCTGTTCTTCGTGCTGGTGCAACGCTTCTTCGGCGGGAAACGCCGCCGCGCCAATGAAACGGAAACCGAATCCGCAGCCTGAGTGTCCAGTCCCGGCGCGGAAGGTACGGGCGCATTTTCGCCGTGGGCAAGGCAATGCCTGTTTTGTGTGCAAACGTCCCCGCTTCGTCGGGGAAGCTCAGGTATAACCTTGGAAACTTTTTCTATCAATCTATCAATAAATAATTTTTCGGTATTTGATCATACGACGAAAACCTGCGCCTGACCACACGGACAAGATCGGGATCGGCGCGTAATCCCAGTTGATCATTTGTTTTCCCTTCAATTCACGCCAGCAAAGCGAAGCTTGTCCAGCCCGTTCACGCCATGGTTGCCGACTCGGCATGACATGGATTACGCTGGGGCAACTCGGTCGGAACGGTTGCGCGACCCGGCTCCACCGGCAAGGGACAGGGATTTGCCTGGACATCGGCGAATGGACGCGTGTCGTTGCGAAGCGCGCGTGGTGGCGGTTGCCGTCCCGTGGCCCGCGCTTCCGACCCGACAACAGAGGGAATGACGGAAAGCGCCCGCTCTTCGTCCGGACGAGAGATGGCGGGCCCGTCCCGGCACGAGATGCGCATATGAAATCAGGAGGACATCCATGGTGCGGGTCAGCTATCCCGGCGTCTACAGTGCCGAGAAACCAGGCGATGTCAGAATGATAACCGGCGTTGCAACATCCATTTCCGCGTTCTTCGGGCGAACTGTGAAGGGGCCGGTCGACAAGCCGGTCCGCTGCCAGAGTCATGCCGATTTCCTGCGCAACGTCGGCGGCGCCCATCCGCAAAGCGAGATCGGCACCAGTGTGAAGCTGTTCTTCGACAACGGCGGCACCGATTGCTACGTGGTGCGTCTGGCCGGGGCCGGCGCGGCGCGGGCCGGGATCGACCTCGGGAACAGCGCCGGCATTCCGGTGCTGCGAGCCAGCGCCCGGGGGGCGGGGGAGTGGGGCAACGGGCTCAGGCTCAGGGTCGACTACAACACGCCGAACCCGGGAGAGAGCTTCAACCTGACGGTAAGCCAGGAGGAGAGCGGGGTCGAGATCGCCAGCGAGACCCACGGGGCGCTGGACATGGACCCGGCCTCGCCACGTTTCGCCCCCAGCTTCGTCAGCCAGAACTCCGCCCTGATCGAGCTTGCGCCCGACGGCGAACTGAACCTGTCGGCCGGCAGCTTCGCCGGCTTTTCCGAGGCGCGCCGCCCGCTCGGTACCGATCTCGCCGGGGTGCAGGCAACCCTGGACGGGCTGATCGGCTTCGGCAATCCGTCGGGCGCGCGCGATTTCGAGATCTCGGTCAACGGTTCGGCGTTTGTGGCGGTGAGCCTTGCCGACTGGAATGTCAGCGATGCCGGCGTCGGGGCGATTTCCGATCTGGAGACCCAGCTTCGCGACCGCATCAACGATGCGCTTTCCGCGCTTGTTCCGGCCCCGACGGTCGTGGTTTCGATCAGCCCGGCGGCGCCGCCGCTCAACCAGCATTTCCTGCGCCTGACAGCCGCCAACGGCGACACGGCGAATGTCCGGGTGCGGCGCGCGGCAGGTTCGGATATCGCCGGGGGTCTGATGATGGGCGTCGACAACGGCGGGGTCGAGCAGGCGCGGCGTTCGAACTTCCGCCCGGCGCAGAACGGTTCGGTCCTGCGCTGTTCCGACGATACGGGCAGCCTTGCCCGGCTCAACACGCTGGCCGGCATGCCGCAGGGCAACCTGACGCGGATCGCCATCGGCAGCGAGGCACCGGTCCACCTCGACACGGCGCCGGACAATATCCAGACCACCGGCGCGGCCGATCCGGTTCTGGCCGACAACAATGGCGCAACCAGCCCCAACGGCAACAGCGACGGCGTGCGCGAAAAGCTGGCGATCATCGCCCGGGCGATCAGCAACGCGCCGGGCTCGGCCTGGCGGGCCGAGGTGCAGGGTCACGATCTGGTGGTGCTGGCCAGATCGGGCACCTTCAACCAGATCCCCGCATCGGTCGCGTTTGCCGGCGGCGGCGCGGCGGCGGTCAACCCCGCCATCCGGCTCAACTCCCGGCAATACACCCTTGGCCCCAACGGTATATCGGCCTTTGCCCGGTTCAACGCGGCAACCCAGACCGGCGCCGATGGCGGCGCGCCGGGCTATGCGGAATATGTCGGCGATCCGGTCTCCAGGACCGGCTTTCATGCGCTGGATACGGTCGATCTGGTAAACCTTCTGGTGCTGCCGGCCGATCACGACCTGAGCGACGCCACCCGGCGCCGGCTCTGGGGGCCGGCCAGCATCTATGCGCAGTCCCGCCGCGCCGTCCTGCTGTTGGACGCCCCCGATTCCTGGACCGACAGCGAGGGTCGCCCGGCCATCGTGCAGGCAACCGACGACGTGAACAACCTGCGCGCCACAGTGGTCAGGGATCACGCGGCGGTGTTCTACCCCAGGCTCAGGTTCAACGACCGCGGCGACCTGCGCGAGGTCGGCCCGACCGGCGCCATCGCCGGGCTGCTGGCCCGCACCGACGCGGCGCGCGGCGTCTGGAAGGCACCGGCCGGCATCGAGGCCGACCTGCGCAACATCGTCGGTCTCGCGGTCCGGCTGACTGATCTGGAAAACGGGGTGCTGAACAGGCTGGGCGTCAATTGCGCGCGCGGTTTCCCGGCGGGCTGTGTCAACTGGGGCGCGCGCACCATGGACGGCGCCGACGATCTGGGATCGGAGTGGAAATACCTGCCGGTCCGCCGCCTCGCCCTGATGATCGAGGAGAGCCTCCACCGCGGCACACGATGGGTTGTCTTCGAACCCAACGACGAACCGCTGTGGTCGAAGATCCGGCTCGACGCCGGCGTCTTCATGAACGGACTGTTCCGCCAGGGTGCCTTTCAGGGAGCGACGCCGCGACAGGCCTATTTCGTGAAATGCGGCAACGAAACCACGACACAGGCCGATCGCAACCTCGGCATCGTCAATATCGAGGTCGGCTTCGCACCGCTGAAGCCGGCGGAATTCGTCGTCATCACCATCCGGCAGATCGCGGGCGATCCCGGCTGAGCGCCGGGGACGCAGAGAGGAAGCAGGGAACGATACAGACAGGCCCTGTCACCGACCGCCACCGCATCGACCCCTGCAAGACCTTCAGGTTCCGCCTGCCCTGGAACCAGAAGCAGCGGGAACCGCTTCACAACCGCTGGCACAGGTCGCATGTCCCTGAAGAACGCCACAATCCTGCCGCTGCGGCATCTTCCGCCAACATTGCCAGCGCCGGGATGCCGTGCCATTCTCCGCCAGGCAGGCAACTCCGGCAACACCCGGGCGTCGGCACGACGACCCGCCGGATGCCGGAGCGGCGCGGGGCAGGGACCCGCAGCACATGACGCAACAGGGAGGATGTCATGAGATACACGGCTTCAGTTCTTGCGCTCGCCAGCGGCCTCGTTTCCGCCGGTGCCGCCTCAGCCCAGACCGAGATCGAATTCTGGCACGCCTTTACCGGGCCTCTGGGCGAGAGGGTGGCCGAACAGGTGCAGACCTTCAACGCCTCGCAGGACGAATACGTGGTCCGGGCGAGCCACAAGGGGAATTACTCGGAAACCCTCAACGCCGGGATCGCCGCCTTCCGAGCCGGCGAGCAGCCCGAAATCCTGATGGTCTTCGAGGTGGGAACAGCGACGATGATGGGCGCCAGCGGGGCTATCAAACCCGTCCATGAACTGATGGAGGAGGCTGGCGACGGTTTCGACCCCGACGGGTTCATCGGCTCGGTCAAGGGCTATTACACCAACACCGACGGGCAGATGCTGTCGCTGCCGTTCAACTCGTCGACACCGGTTCTGTGGGTCAACCGCGATGCGCTGACGGCGGCGGGGATCGACCCGGATATCGACCTTGCGACCTGGGAACAGGTGGGCGCGGTGCTGGACGACCTCAGGGCCGGCGGCCATTCCTGCCCGCTGACCACCGCCTGGCAAAGCTGGATTCAACTCGAAAACCTCTCGGCCTATCACAACATCCCCTTCGCGACGCAGGAGAACGGCTTTGCCGGGCTCGATACCGAACTGGCGTTCAACGGCCCGCTTCAGGTCCGGCATGTCGAGACGCTGGGCCAGTGGGCCAGGGACGGCAAGTTCATCTACACCGGGCGCCGCAACGAGGGCGGGGCGAATTTCCGTTCGGGCGAATGCGCGCTGTTCACCGAAAGCTCGGCCGGCTACGCCGGCATCAAGGCCGAAGCCCAGTTCGATTTCGCCGTGCGCCCGCTGCCCTATTGGGAAGGGGTCGAGGGCGCGCCGCAGAACACCATCATCGGCGGCGCGTCGCTCTGGGTCATGGCCGGGCACAGCCCCGAGGAATACAAGGGAACGGCGGCCTTCCTCAACTTCCTCTCCTCGCCCGAGATCCAGGCCAAATGGCATCAGGACACCGGCTACCTGCCGATCACCAAAGCGGCGGGCGAACTGACGCGCGAGCAGGGGTTCTATGCGGCCAATCCCGGCACCGATGTGGCGGTGATCCAGATGACCGCCAGGGAACCGACGCCGAATTCCAAGGGTATCCGGCTGGGTTCGTTCGACCAGATCCGCACCATCATCGACGAGGAACTCGAAGGCGTCTGGGCCGGCGACAAGACGGCGCAGGCCGCGCTCGACAGCGCGGTGGAACGCGGCAATCAGTTGCTGCGCCGCTTCGAACAATCCGCCCGCTAGGGAACCGGGGTGCACCCCGCACCGGCGGGGCGCACCGCTTCGGCGATGGAAAAGCGCGTCACCTTCAGGGGCATCTGGCTGCCCATCCTGCTGGTTCTTCCGCAGATCGCGGTCACGGCCATCTTCTTCTTCTATCCGGCGGGCAAGGCGATCTGGCAATCGCTGTTCATCCCCGATCCCTTCGGGTTGTCGATGCAATATGTCGGGCTGGGCAATTTCCGCTTTCTGCTGTCCGATCCCTATTACCGCGCCTCGTTCGGCACGACGCTGGTGTTCTCGGCGCTGGTGACGCTGGTCTCGATGGGGGCCGCGCTCTTTCTCGCGGTGCTGGCGGACCGGCTGATCAGGGGGTCGGGCGTCTATCGCACGCTGCTGATCTGGCCCTATGCGGTCGCCCCCGCCGTCGCCGGCGTGCTGTGGATGTTCATGTTCAACACGCGGGTCGGGGTCGTGAGCTGGTATCTGGGGCAACTCGGCTACAACTGGAACCATGTCCTGAATCCGCACGAGGCGATGGGGCTGGTCGTCGTCGCCTCGGCCTGGGGGCGCATAAGTTACAATTTCCTGTTTTTTCTCGCCGGCTTGCAGGCGATTCCTCATTCGGTGATCGAAGCGGCGGCAATCGATGGCGCCCGGTTCTGGACGCGGTTCCGCACCATCGTCTTCCCGCTTCTCTCGCCCACCACCTTTTTCCTGCTGGTGGTCAACATCGTCTATGCCTTCTTCGAGACCTTCGGTGTCATCCACACCATAACCTCGGGCGGGCCGCAGCAGGCGACGACGACGCTGGTCTACAAGGTCTATTCCGACGGGTTCGTCGGGCAGGATCTCGGCTCGTCGGCGGCGCAATCGGTGATCCTGCTGGTTGTGGTCTCGCTCCTGACGGTGATCCAGTTCCGCTTCATCGAACGCAGGGTGCATTACTGATGGCGGGTCGTGGCGGCATGGTGGAAACGCGCGGTTTCGGCCGCTGGATGACGCATCTGGGGCTGATCGTCGGCGTTCTGGTAATCTTTTTCCCGATCTGGCTCGCCTTCGTCGCCTCGACGGTCGACCAGCAGCAGATCGTCCGCCCGCCGATGCCGCTTCTGCCGGGCGACAGGTTCTTCGAGAATTATTCGCGCGCGCTGTCGTCGGGCATCAACGCGCCGGTGGCGCGGATGCTGCTCAATTCGGGCATCATGGCGGTGGGTATCGCGACGGGCAAGATCGCCATCTCGCTGATCTCGGCCTTCGCCATCGTCTATTTCCGCTTTCCGGGCCGCAAGCTGTTCTTCTGGCTCATCTTCCTGACGCTGATGCTGCCGGTCGAGGTGCGCATCGTTCCCACCTACGAGGTGGCGGCGGGATTCGGGCTGCTCAACAGCTATGGCGGGCTGATCTTTCCGCTGATCGCCTCGGCCACGGCCACCTTCCTGTTCCGCCAGTTCTTCATGACCGTGCCGGACGAGCTGGCCGAGGCGGCGCGGGTGGACGGCGCGCGCCCGATGCGCTTTTTCATCGACATCCTGCTGACGATGAGCCGTACCAATATCGCGGCGCTGTTCGTCATCCTGTTCATCTACGGCTGGAACCAGTATCTCTGGCCGCTTCTCATCACCACCGACCCGGACATGAACACCATCGTGATGGGCATCAAGCAGATGTTCCCGTCGGGCGACGACACGGCGGACTGGCCGGTCATCATGGCCGCCTCGATCCTGGCGATGCTGCCGCCGGTGGCGGTGGTCGTGGGCATGCAGACCTTCTTCATCCGCGGCCTTGTCGACAGCGAGAAATGACACCATGGCAACCGTGACGCTCGAAAATCTCAGGAAATCCTTCGGCAGGACCGAAGTCATCCACGGCGTCGACATCGACATCGCCGACGGCGAATTCATCGTCATCGTCGGCCCCTCGGGATGCGGGAAATCCACCCTTCTGCGGATGGTTGCCGGGCTCGAAACCGTGACCTCAGGCGAGGTGCGCATCGGCGGCAGGCGGATGAACGAGGTCGAGCCAATGGACCGCGACATCGCGATGGTCTTTCAGAACTACGCGCTCTATCCGCACATGTCGGTCTTCGACAACATGGCCTACGGGCTGAAGATCGCAAAGGTGCCCCGGGCCGAAATCAGGGCGCGGGTGCATGCCGCCGCCGAAATCCTGCAACTGGAACCCTATCTGAAGCGCAGGCCGCGCGAATTGTCGGGCGGCCAGCGCCAGCGCGTCGCCATGGGGCGTGCGATCGTCCGCGAGCCTGCGGTGTTCCTGTTCGACGAGCCGCTCTCGAACCTCGACGCCAAGTTGCGCGTGCAGATGCGGCTGGAAATCAAGGCGCTGCAACGCAAGCTCGGCGTGACATCGCTCTACGTTACCCACGATCAGGTCGAGGCGATGACGCTGGCCGACCGGATGATGGTGATGAACGCCGGCCACGTCGATCAGATCGGTCCGCCGCTCGAGGTCTACGCCAACCCCGCCACGGCCTTCGTCGCCGGGTTCATCGGTTCGCCGCCGATGAACTTTTTCGACGCGGCGCGTTTCGGGGCGGCGGCGAATGGTGCCCGGCTCGGTATCCGGCCCGAGTTCCTGCGCATCGTACCGGAGCCCGACGGCAGGATCGCCGGTATCGTGACCAGCGCCGAACCGCTGGGCGCCGAGACGCTGATCCACCTTGTCACGTCCCAGGGAGACTCCGTCACCGTGCGGCGGGACGGCCACGAACCCATCCCCGCCGAGGGAACGCGGCTCGGTCTTGCCTGGAACGACGAACAGGCGCATCGCTTCGCCGAAACCGGCAGGCGCATCCCTGCCGGATAGGACCTGCCCCGGTCCGGGACACGCGCGGCGGGGGATCTGGTCCGCGACGACCGATCGTCGTGATCGGGCTGGACAAGACCGATCGTATCGTCACTGATGCAGGTGTAAGCGGGTGACACCTCCGGATACTGGAAAACGCGGACGTCGATACCATTGTCGCCGGGCCCGAGGGAGCAAGGGATGACTGAACAGCAGGCAGGAAAAGGCAGCCGGCCCGCGCTGGAGATGCGCGACATCAGCAAGACCTTCGGGCCGGTCAGGGCGCTGCAGAATGTCTCGCTGATCGCCAACGCGGGAGAGGTCCACGCCCTGATGGGAGAGAACGGCGCCGGCAAGTCGACGCTGATGAAGATCCTCTCGGGGGCCTATTCGCCCGACCCGGGCGGAGCGGTTCTGGTCGAGGGGGTTTCGCTGCCCCCCGGCAACCCCAAGGAGGCGCGGGCGCGCGGCGTGGCGGTGATCTATCAGGAACTGTCGCTTGCGCCGAACCTGACGGTCGCCGAGAACGTCTTTCTGGGGGAAGAGATCGCCCGGGGCTGGCGGGTGGACCGGCCGGAGGCGCGGCGGCGCACTGCGGCCGTGCTTGGCCGGCTCGGCGTGAACTTCTCGCCCGACGCCAGGGTCTCGACCCTTTCGCTGGGCGAGCGCCAGCTGGTCGAGATCGCCCGGGCGCTGGCGGGAAATTCGCGCATCATCGTCATGGACGAGCCCACGACCTCGTTGTCGAGTCACGAGGTCGACAAGCTTTTCGAGGTCATCGCGGCACTCAAGGCGGACGGGATGGCGATCATCTACATCTCGCACCGGATGAACGAGGTCTACGCGCTGGCCGACCGGTGTTCGGTGCTGCGCGACGGCGCCTATGTCGGATCGCTCGACCGCGACGAGATCAGCGAGGAGAAGCTGATCGGCATGATGGTCGGCCGCGATATCTCGAGCTTCTACAAGAAGGACCACAAGGAGCCCGACCCCGACCGCGCGGTGGTGATGCGGGTCGAGGGCATGTCGGACGGAAAACTCGTCCGCGATTGCGGCTTCGAGGTACACGAAGGCGAGGTTCTGGGCATCGCCGGCCTGGTCGGCTCGGGACGGACGGAACTGGCGCGGCTGATCTACGGCGCGGATCCGCGGATCTCGGGGCGCGTCTTCATCGACGGCAGGGATGTCACGCCGCGAAGGCCGGTCGAGGCGCTCAAGGCCGGCATCGTCTATCTGACCGAGGACCGCAAGGTGCTGGGGCTGTTTCTCGAAATGGCGATTGCCGAGAACAACGGCATCTGCGTGCTGCACGAGGATTCGAACCGCTACGGGGTGCGCAGCCTTGGCGCGACCCGCCAGCGGGCCGAAGCGGCGGTGAAATCGCTCGATATCCGCACCCCGGGCGTGGCGCTCAAGGTGGGGGCGCTGTCGGGCGGCAACCAGCAGAAGGTGTTGCTGTCGCGGCTGCTGGAGCTGAAGCCCAGGGTGCTGCTGCTCGACGAGCCGACGCGCGGTGTCGATGTCGGGGCGAAATCGGAGATCTACCGGTTGATCGACCGGCTGGCGGGCGAGGGCATGGCGGTGGTGATGATATCGAGCGAACTGCCCGAGATCATCGGCATGGCCGACCGCGTGCTGGTGATGCGCGATGGCGCGATCGTCGGCGAGATCGACCACCGGAACGCCGGTGCCATCACTCAGGAAGCGATCATGGCTTTTGCAACCCATGCCGACAGCGTCGGCGAGATTTCAACCGGCCGGACCCCGCTCCGGAAGCCGGAAACCGAAGGAATGACCGCATGAGCGACGCGAACGCAAACGCCGTGAAGACCATCGACCGCAACCGCGTGAAGGCACAGCTTTTCGCGCTCGGCATGCTGCCGGTCCTCATCCTGCTTGCCATCGGCTTCGAGCTTCTGACGGGCAAGTTCATCACGGCAAACAACCTGTCGATCATCATGCAGCAGGCGTCGATCAATATCGTGCTGGCCTCGGGCATGACCTTCGTCATCCTGACCGGCGGGATCGACCTGTCGGTGGGCTCGATCCTCGCGGCGGCGGCAATGGGGGCAGTCATCGTCTCGACCTGGCCGATGGGGGGCGTTCTCGGCGTGCTGACCGGCCTGCTGATCGGGCTGATGTTCGGCTTTGCCAACGGGGCGCTCATCGCGGGGCTGGGGCTGCCACCGTTCATCGTGACGCTCGGTTCGTTGACGGCAGTGCGCGGGGTGGCGCGCCTGATGGGCAAGGACACCACCGTCTTCAACCCCGACCTTCCCTTCGAGGCCATCGGCAACGGATCGTTCCTCGGTATCCCGTGGCTGGCGATCATCGCGGTTGCGGTGATCCTCGCGTCGTGGTTCATCCTGCGCCGCACGATTCTGGGCACCTGGATCTATGCGGTGGGCGGCAACGTCGAGGCGGCACGCCTTGCCGGGATCAAGGTCTGGTTCGTGCTGCTGTTCGTCTATTGCGTCTCGGGCTTCTGCTCGGGGCTCGGCGGCGTGATGTCGGCAGCGCGGCTCTATGCGGCGAACGGGCTGCAACTGGGGCAGGCCTACGAGCTTGACGCCATCGCCGCGGTGATCCTCGGCGGAACCAGTTTTGTCGGTGGTGTCGGCTCGATCTGGGGCACGCTGATCGGCGCACTGATCATCGCGGTGCTCTCCAACGGGCTGATCCTGACCGGGGTTTCCGACATCTGGCAATTCATCATCAAGGGCCTCGTCATCATCGCAGCCGTGGCGCTCGACCGGTACAGGCTGAAGGGCACTTCGAACACCTGAGGCCACCACATCCAATCAGGACGCATCCAGGGAGGTATATCCATGCGCAACCTAACCAGACTGCTTCTCGGCTCCGCCGCGGCGCTCGCCATCGCGACCGGCGCCCCGGCGCAGGACAAGGAGCTCAACAGCATCGGCATTTCGGTCGGCCTGCTGGGCAATCCGTTCTTTGTCGCCACGATCAAGGGCATCGAGGACGCCGCCCGCAAGATCAACCCCGATGTCGAGATCACATCGGTTTCGGCCGACTACGACCTGAACAAGCAGGTCAACCAGATCGACAGCTTCATCGCCGCCGGTGTCGACATCATCATGCTGAACGCGGTCGACGCCAAGGCGATCGGCCCGGCGGTGATGCGGGCCAGAAACGCCGGCGTGGTTGTCGCCGCCTTCGACGTTTCGGCGCCGGGCGCCGACGTGACAGTGATGACCGACAACGTCGCCGCCGGACGCAAGGCCTGCCAGTATATCGTCGACCAGCTTGGCGGTACCGGCGATGTGGTGATCATCAACGGCCCGGCATCCTCGTCCATCCTCGACCGGGTTCAGGGCTGTCACGAGGTCTTCGACGCCAACGAGGGAATCAACATCCTGTCCGACGATCAGAACGGTCAGGGATCGCGCGACGGCGGGCTGGATGTGATGCAGGGCATCCTGACCCGGTTCGATCACATCGACGGCGTCTTCGCGATCAACGATCCGACAGGTATCGGCGCCGATCTCGCGGCCAGGCAGCTCAAGCGCAGCGAGTTCATCATCACCGCTGTCGATGGCGCGCCGGATATCGAAACCGCGCTTGCGGGGGGCAATTCGCTGATCAAGGCTTCTGCCAGCCAGGACCCGTATGTGATGGCAGGCATGTCGCTCGACATGGCCTACAAGGTGCTGATCGGCGAGACGCCCGAGAACGATACGGTTCTTCTCGAACCGGAACTCATTACCGCCGAAAATGTCGGTTCCTACATGGGCTGGACCGCCGCCCGCTGACATTCCCGATCCCGGGCCGCCGCAGAGGTGGCGGCCCGGACTGCATTCGATCCTATCTGCCGCCACCGGTTTTGGTCCGGTTTATTAACATAACAATGGTTATCGGAATATTCTGATCGCTTCCCCTCCCGGCGACGACAGCGGTTGACCTCTGCGGCAACAAGGACGAAGGAAAGAGGCCCGACAATCGGAGGAACCGGCACCATGATCAGACGTTCATTCCTTGCCACCGCCGTCAGCACCGCGCTGGCGTTTGCATCCCTTCCCGCCGCCGCAGCCGGCTTCGACGATATGGACCCGGTCACGCTGCGTCTTGCCCATGTGGTGACCGAGCAGGACGGATGTCACATCGCGGCGATGAAGTTCCGCGATCTGGTCGAGGAGCGCACGGACGGCGTAGTCACCATCGAGCTTTATCCCAACGCCTCGCTCGGCGACGAGCGGACGCTGCTTGAGGGCATGCAGATCGGCTCCATCGACATGGGGGTGATCACCAATGGCCCGGTGGCGAATTTCGTCGAGGAAATGGCCGTGTTCGAACTGCCCTTCCTGTTTCCAACCCGCGAGGCGGCCTATGGGGTGCTCGATGGCGAGATCGGGCAGGAACTGCTCGACCGGCTTCAGGAGGTCAACCTAAAGGGCCTGGCCTATGCCGAGCGGGGTTTCCGCAACCTGACCAACAGCCAGCGCCCGGTGGCCAGCCCGGCCGATATCGACGGGCTGCGCATCCGGGTGATGGAGAACCCCGTCTATATCGACACGTTCCGCGACCTGGGCGCCAATGCCATCCCGATGGCCTGGACCGAGGCCCTGACCGCCATGCAGCAGGGCACGATCGACGGGCAGGAGAACCCGGTCGGCGTGGTCTATTCGTTCAAGCTCGACGAGACGCAGAAATACATGACCATGACGCGGCATACCTATGCGCCGGCCATTTTCGTCATCGGCATGCCAAGCTGGACCAAGCTGCCGGAGGCCGCGCAGGAGGTGCTGCTTTCCTCGGCCCGCGATGCCGCCGCCTATGAGCGCGACTACAACGCCGAGATGGAGACGACCCAGCTCGAGGAGCTCAAGGCCAAGGGCATGGAAGTGATCGAGGACGCCGACCTGACCGCGTTCAGGGAACAGATCGCCCCGGTCTACGAGAAATACGGCGAGGCCTTCGGCGATTATCTCGACCGGATCAACGCGGAACTCGACTGAGTGCTGCGGCTGGCCGGAACCATCGACAGGGCGCTCGGCGCCCTGCTCCGCCCGCTGCTCTTTGCCGGGATGGCGGCGCTGATCGTCGTGATCACGTTGCAGGTGGTCAGCCGCGTCTTCTTTACCGCCTTCGGCTGGACCGAGGAACTGGCGCGGTTCCTGCTCGTCTGGCTTACTTTCACCGGGGCGGTCTATGCCTGGTATGCGCGCCGCCACATCGCCGTTTCGGTGATTGTCGAACGCCTGCCCGGAACGTCGCGCAGGATTGCCACGACGATCGCATTGCTTGTCGCCCTGACCTTTCTGCTGGCGCTGGCCCGGGTGGGCCATGAATACATGTCGGTCCAGAGCTTCCAGAAATCGGCGGCGATGCGGATACCGATGTCCTGGGTCTATGCGATCATTCCCGTTTCTAGCCTGTTGATGGCCTGGCTCTGCCTCAGCGACCTTGTGCGCCTGCTGATCGCCGGAAAGCTGCCGGAAACCGAAGGATCGGTCGAATGAGCCTGCTTCTGCTGGGTCTGTTCCTGCTGTTCCTGATCCTCGGCCTGCCGGTGGCCATCGCCATCGGCAGCGCGACGATGATCGCCATGCAGGCCGGCGGAGTACCGTTGCTGGTGCTGCCGCAACAGATGTTCGCCGGCATCAACAGCTTCGCGCTGGTCGCGGTGCCGATGTTCATCCTTGCCGGCGATATCATGGCACAGGGGCAAGTCAGCACCCGGCTGATCGCGCTCGCCGATGCGCTGATCGGCTTCCTGCGCGGCGGGCTGTCCATCGTTTCGGTGTTGGCTGCGGTCTTTTTCGCTGCAATCTCGGGCTCGGGCGCGGCAACCACCGCCGCCGTCAGTTCCTCGCTTGTGCCCGAACTCAGGCGCAAGGGCTACGAGCCCGCTTCGGCGGCGAGCCTGATCGCCGCGGCGGGCACCATCGGCGTGGTGATCCCGCCCTCGGTGCCGATGATCATCTATGCGGTGATGGCGCAGGACTCGGTCTCGAAGCTGTTTCTCAACGGTTTCATCCCCGGCGTGGCGATGGGGCTGGGGCTGATCGCCATCGCGCTGGTGCAGGGCTACCGGCGCGCCTATCCCGGCGGCGGCGCGTTTTCGCCCGCGCGGATCTGGCGCAGCTTCCTTGCCGCCTTCTGGGGGCTGATGACGCCGGTAATCATCCTCGGCGGGATCTTCTCGGGCATCTTCACGCCCTCGGAGGCGGCAGTGAACGCGGTCAATTACGCGCTCTTCGTCTCTCTCGTAATCTATCGCGACATTACCCTTGGCGATGTCTACCGGCTCTTCATCCGTTCGGCGACGACAACGGCGGTGGTGATGTTCGTGAGCTCGGCTTCGGCCGCGCTGAGCTGGCTGCTCTCGAACTGGCAGGTGCCGGCGCAGATCGCCAATGGCGTGCTGGCGATCTCGGACAACACGATCGTTATCCTGACGCTGATGCTGCTGCTGATCCTGCTGACCGGCGTTTTCATCGAGACCGCCTCGGCGCTGATCATCCTGACGCCGATCCTGCTGCCGCTGGCGCTGCAACTGGGGTTGGGCGCGGTGCATTTCGGCATTGTCATCGTGATGGGGTTGGCAATCGGGATGATCACGCCGCCGGTGGCGATCAACCTCTATGTCGCGACCTCGGTCACCGGGATCGGGCTGGAGAAAATCTCGAAGGCGGTGCTGCCCTATCTCGCGGTTCTGATCGCCGTGCTCTTTGTCGTGACCTTCGCTCCGCTCGCATTCTGACGGCCCCTGCCCGCTCAGACAAAGAGCAGCGCCGGGGTTTCGATCAGGGTTTTCAGCCGCGCAACAAAGCTCGCCGCATCCCAGCCGTCGACGATCCGGTGGTCGAAACTGGCCGAGAGGTTCATCATCTCGCGCGGCACGAAAGCCCGGCCGTCCCAGAGGGGGCGGATCTGCTTGCGGTTCACCCCGACAATCGCAACCTCGGGGTGGTTCACCAGCGGGGTCGAGGCGACAGCCCCCAGCGGGCCGAGCGAGGTTATCGTGATCGTCGCACCGCCGAGCGCCTCGCGCGCGATCGAGCCATCGCGGGCGCTGTCCGCCAGGCGGGCAATTCCGGCAGCCATGTCGGGAACCGACAGCGCCTCGGCATGGTGCAGAACCGGAACCACAAGGCCGCGTTCCGTCTGGGTTGCGATACCGGCATGGACGGCATCGAACCGGTGCAGCACCCCTGCCCCGTCGTCGTAGCGGGCATTCACCTGCGGCGCGGCATCGCGGGCCAGCACGATTGCGCGGATCAGGAAGGGCAGAAGCGTCAGCCGCGTCCCCTCCCCTGCCCCGTCCGCGTTCAGCCGCGCCCGCAGGCGTTCGAGCTCGGTAACGTCGGTCTCCTCGACAATGGTGATCTGCGGTATATGCGCATGCGACAGCGCCATCTGCTCGGCGATCTTGCGGCGAAGCCCGATAACCGGGGTCTCGACCACGGTGTCATCCGCAGCCGGCAACGGACGATATCCGCCCGAGGCCAGCCGCCGGTCGAGATCGGCATGGGTGACCTGCCCGTCCGGGCCGCTGCCCGGCACCGCCGCCAGATCGATGCCCAGATCGGCCGCCCGCCGGCGCACCGCCGGGGCGGCAAGTGCCCTGCCCTTGCTCAGTGCCGGCGCTTCGGGTGTCGTCTTGTCCCGGGGAACGACGACGCCGGTTTCGCTGTCGCCCGGGGCTTCCTTGCCGCCACCCTCCGGTTCCGGGTCGCCCTCCCCTGCCCCGGCAACCTCGATCCGCACCAGCGGCGCCCCGATTGCCAGCGTGTCGCCCGGATCGCCGGCGCGCCATGTCACCCGGCCCGAAACGCTCGACGGTATCTCGACTGTCGCCTTGTCGGTCAGCACCGCGACAAGCGGATCGTCCTCGAGGATCTGGTCGCCGACATCGACCATCCATTCCGAGATCTCGGCCTCGGCGATGCCTTCGCCGATATCGGGCAGCTTGATGACGGTCTCGGGCATGTCAGGCCTCCACCGTTTCGCGCAGCGCCCGGCCGACCCGGGCCGGGCCGGGAAAATAGAACCATTCCTGCGCATGCGGATAGGGCACGTCCCAGCCGGCGACCCGGCGCACCGGCGCTTCGAGATGATAGAAACAGGTCGCCTGAACCCGCGCGGCAAGCTCGGCCCCGAAACCGCTGGTCAGCGTCGCCTCGTGCGCGACGACGCAGCGCCCGGTCTTGCGCACCGAGGTCTCGATGGTTTCGAGATCGAGCGGGATCAGGCTGCGCAGGTCGATGACCTCGGCATCGATCCCCTGCTCGTCGGCGGCGGCCAGCGCGATATGCGTCATCGTCCCGTAGGTCAGCACCGTCACATCCGCCCCCTCGCGCCGGATCGCCGCGGTGCCGAGCGCAATGGCGTAATGCCCCTCCGGCACCTCGCCGAGCGGGTGACCCTTCCACGATGTTGCCTCGCGCTCGTGATGGCCGTCGAACGGCCCGTGATAGAGCCGCTTCGGCTCGAGGAAGATCACCGGATCCGGGTCCTCGATCGCCGCGATCAACAGGCCCTTGGCGTCGTGCGGGTTCGACGGCAGAACCGTCTTGAGCCCCGACACATGGGTGAACAGCGCCTCGGGGCTCTGGCTGTGGGTCTCGCCGCCGAAAATCCCGCCGCCCGTGGGCATGCGGACGACCAGCGGACAGGTGAAATCGCCGTTCGAACGATAGCGGATGCGCGCGGCCTCCTGCGTGATCTGGTCATAGGCCGGATACATGTAGTCGGCGAACTGGATCTCGACACAGGGGCGCAGGCCATAGGCCGCCATGCCGATCGCCGCTCCGACGATGCCGCTTTCGTTGATCGGCGTATCGAAACAGCGCAGGCGCCCGTATTTCTTCTGCAGACCCTGCGTGCAGCGAAAAACACCGCCAAAGAAACCGACATCCTCGCCGAAGACGATGACGCGGCTGTCGCGCTCCATCATCACGTCGTGCGCGTCGCGGATCGCCTCGACCATCGACAGGGATCTTACAGCCATTTTTCCGCCGCCTCCTTCTGCCGCTTCAGATGAAGCGGCATTTCGGCATAAAGGCCCTCGAAGATGCTGCGTCGCCGGGGCGATCCGCCGGAGTGAAGCGTGCCATGCCGCTCGGCGGCCTTCTGCGCGGCAACCACCATGTCGCGAATCTCGGCCCGCGCCTGAACGTGGCGTTCCTCGGACCACAGGCCACGCCGGATCAGGTGCAGCTTCAGCCGCTCAATCGGATCGCCAAGCGGCCAGGCATCGGATTCCGCCCTCGGGCGATAGGCCTCGGGATCGTCCGAGGTGGAATGCCCGCCGGCGCGATAGGTCACATGCTCCAGAAGCGTCGGGCCCAGCCCCTGCCGTGCCCGTTCGACCGCCCAACGGGCAACCGCGTGCACGGCAAGAAAATCATTGCCGTCGACCCGCAGCGACGCCATGCCAAAGCCCAGCCCACGGGCGGCAAAGGTGCCCGATTCCCCCTTTGCAATGCCCTGGAAGGTCGAGATCGCCCACTGGTTGTTGACGATGTTCAGCACCACCGGGGGCTTGTAGGTCGAGGCGAAGACCATTGCGGAATGGAAATCGGACTCGGCAGTCGAGCCGTCGCCGATCCAGCCCGCCGCGATCCGGTCGCTGCCGTCGATCGCCGCCGCCATCGCCCAGCCTACCGCCTGAACGAACTGGGTACCGAGGTTGCCGGAAACGGTGAAAAACCCGTAATCGCGCGCCGAATAGAGCACCGGCAACTGGCGGCCGGCCAGCGGGTCCATCTCGTTCGAGAAGATCTGGTTCATCATCTGTTCGAGCGGGTAATCCTGTGCGACCAGCAGGCCGGCGAGCCGGTAGGTCGGAAAGTTCATATCACCCTTGCCGAGCGCCTTCTGAAAGGCGATGGCCACCGCCTCTTCGCCCAGTTGCGGCACGTAGAACGAGGTCTTGCCCTGCCGCTGCGCCGCCACCATGCGGGCATCGAGCGTGCGCAGGATCATCATGTGGCGCAGCCCCGCGATCAGATCCTCGTCGCTCAGCATCCGTGCCCATGGCCCGACTGCCTCGCCGTCGCGCCGCAGGATGCGGATGATCGAGAACGCATGATTGCGCAGCAGTCGCGGCTCGACATCGAGCGGCGGCAGCGTCACCGCGCCCGCTTCGGGGATCTTGACGTTTGAATAATCGGGTATGTCACCGGGCCGGAACGCGGGCTCCGGTATCGAAATCCTGGCCTTCGTTTCCTCTGCCATGGCGCTCTCCCGTTGGCCCATGGAAGAATGATAGCCGAGAGTGCAGAGCGGGTTTGGCCAAATTTACTCTCGGTCATCGGGATTTTTGGCGATACTGTCTACGAATACTCACTTTCATAGCGAAAATGACCATGGATAAGATAGATCGCCGCATTCTGGAAACACTGGTGGGGAACGGGCGCCTGCCGGTCATCGAGATTGCCGAGAAGGTCGGGCTTTCGGCGACGCCCTGCCGCAAACGTATCGCAAGGATGGAGGACGACGGTCTGATCGTCCGCTACAGCGCGGTGATCGACCCCGAGAAGGCCGGCTATCCCATTACCGCCTTCGTTTCGGTGGAACTGGAGCGTCAGGATGCCGAAAGCCTTGCCCTGTTCGAGCAGCGGGTGAGCGGTTTCGAAGAGGTCGTCCAGGGGTTTCTGATGACCGGCAGCCAGGATTTTCTGTTGCGCGTGGTCGTCGAGGACCTGCACGCCTTCGAACGGTTCCTTCAGGACAGGCTGACGCGGATCCCTGGCATCCGGTCGGTCAGGTCGCGCTTTGCGCTGCGCCAGTTCGTCGGGCGCAGCCGGCTGCCGGCGGGCAGGCGCTGACCCCCCTGCCCCGCCGCATCAGCGCCGCCCGGTACGCACCGCAGCTTCGTCGATGTCGTCGAAAGAGCCGGGCTGGAAATCCTCCCAGAAGGCAAAGATCGCTTCGGCGTTGAGCGGCGACATCCAGCCGAAGCGCTCGAAATCCTGCCGCCGGTCCTCGGTCTCGATGCGGCGCAGAAAGAGCCGCTTGTCGGCATCGCGCTGTGTGGGGCTGCGCGCCTCGACCAGTTCGCGCAGCCGCGCCAGCCGCCGCGAACGATCCGATTGCAGGGCCGGTACGGGCGGCGCGGCCGAATAATCGTCGCGCAGCGCCGCCGTCAGATAGCGCAACGGGCTTTTCACCCCCCCCTGCCCCGCCACGTAGTCGAGCTTCCCGGCAACATATTCCTCGCCGTGCTCGGATATCCACTGCCGTGCCAGCCTGTCGCCAACCCCAAGCTCGCGCAGTCGCGCATAAACCGCGCCGTTGCGAATGCCGGCGCCGTCGTCGATGTTGAGGATCGCAAGCTGCGGGTTTTCGCGGATAAGGAAACGGATATCGGTGACAACCCTGCCCCGCTTGCGTGTCTCGGGCGCCAGAATGATGTTCGAGGTCTTGTTGACCTCGGCCACCGCCGGTTTGACAATCTTGGCGTTCAGGTGCTTGAAGCTCTCGTAATAGGCGCTTGCGTCAACCCCCATCAGCCTGCGGAACAGGTCAAGCGACCACCATCCGGTCGATCCGGTGCGTACAAAGCGATAGCAGTTCTCGTAAAGCGCCAGCGCATGCCCAGAGGTAAAGCGCCGCTGGATATTGAGGTTGATCAGCGCGAAGACCTTCGGATCGTGCAGCTTTTCGGCCAGCGCCGGTGAATAGGCGTATTCACAGACCCCCCCCTTGAGCTTGGCATAGGAGATGAGACTGGACACCCCCCATTCCTGGCGGCCGGATTCGTCCAGCATATCCCATTCGGCAATGGTTTCGGCCAGGCCGCGCAGCGAGGTTTTCAGCGTCTCGATGTCGTTCGAATTGTAGCCCACCATCAGGCACAGCGTGCGCGCGTCGATATAATGCGTCGCCTGCCGGGTCAGCGTGTCATAGGCGTTCAGCAACAGCACGTTACTGAGCTTGCGCTGCAGCAATGTCAGCTTGCCCGAAATATGTATCGCGGCCACGTTCTTCTTTACCGATTCGCGTCTGAGCGATCCGGTCAACTGCTCCCGGGGAATGTCTTCTATCATGCTGCCTGTCCGGTTCACTGCTGTCTCCCGTCTGTCGCGGGTTGCTATATATAGTGTCAGCAAAGGTGCCCTCTGGCAACTTTTTTCCGGGTCCCCGTCACAGGACCGGCTTTCTCCCCGCCATCCCGTATTCGGGTGCCTCTGCTGCGGCAGCTACACATCGCCCCAATTTCGGGTACCCGGATACGGGAGACAAAGGCCCCTGCCCTGCTGCGAAACCGCGGTTTCGCGGCCGGAACCGGCCTTATTCCGGGCTTCCCGAAGCCGGGACCCCTTGTTCCCGCGAATCGGCACCCGAATCCCCGTATCCGGGTACCTGATTTCCCGGAATCGGGTACCCTTCACCCTGTATCAGGGTATCATTGACGCCATAATCAACTGAAATAAAAAGATTTATTGAGCAGAAAGTTTTTAAAGACCTGAAAGATTCTACATCTTTGTATCGTTCCTGATTCGTAGTTTATTCAGGATTTTCAGTGGAGAGGGTGCTATTGTCGATGTCTTTGATTCACATGCCTTTGCCGATGTGCGATAGTTTGCGCAACGTACGGCGAAATTGCTGACATATCAGAGGCAACATGACATCCACAGGCAAACCTCCCGTCCCGCCATATCTGAATCTCGATCCTGCGGAAGCGGCGCAACGTCTTTCCGACCCTATCGACACCGGCCGATTCGCGAAAGCTTCTGCTTTCGCAGCGAAAGGTCGCGACGATCTTGCGCGACGTGGCTATGCGCCCGACGGCCGCAAGCGGTTGCGCAAGTTTTCCACATGGGAGATCTGCCGGTATCTCATTCCGGTCGCTCCTGCCCATTTCCGGCGCGTTCTCAAGAACAATCCCGAGCTTCCGCAGGGAAGCGGCGAGAGCAATTCGAAATGGTTCACACTGGAAGAGGTTCTGCGCCTGAGAGACCATTTCGCGGCAGAGGGGGCGAGCGGGCGCGAGTATCGGCCGTGGCGCCCCGAGGGACTGCCGGCCAAGGTGGTCGCCGTGGCCAATTTCAAGGGGGGGGTCGGCAAGACGTCGACCTGCGCGCATCTTGCGATGTCGGCGGCGCTCGATGGCTACCGGGTGCTGATCGTCGATCTCGACAGCCAGGGCTCCATGACCTCGATCATGGGCGGCAAGGTCCGGGACGAGTGGCAAACGGCATTTCCGCTGATGGCCAAGGATTTCGCCCTCGCGGTTCAGGCCGAAAACACGGTGCGTTCCGCGGCCGGGTCCCCTGCCCTTCCGCTCGACGAGACCCTGACAGAGGCGCTCAGGATTTCGGCGCGCGAACATGTCATCCAGAAGACGCACTGGCCCAACATCGACCTCATCGGGGCGCAGCTCAATCTCTACTGGTCCGAGTTCCAGGTCCCGGTCTGGCGCATGCAACTCAGGTCATGGCCGTTATGGGATGCGCTGACCGGATGCCTCGAGCGCGAGCGTCTGCTCGACGACTACGATATCGTTCTGCTCGATACCCCCCCTGCCCTCGGGTATCTGACGATCAATGCGCTCGCCGCGGCGGATATTCTTCTCGTTCCGCTCGGTGCGTCGTTTCTCGAGTTCGATTCGACCGGGCGGTTTTTCGATATGCTCTACTCGACCTTCGCCAGCATCGAGGATGGCGAGAACGCAGCGCGGCGTCGGGACGGCTTGCCGGAGATGAGGTTCGAATGGGATGCGGTGCGGGCGCTGATCACGCGGTTCGACGCAGCGCAGCAGACCGATCTCGCCAATGTCATTCAGGCCTATTTTGGCGATTTCATGACCACCTACAGGCAGGATTATACCGCGATGGTCGGTCAGGCGGGCGAGCAGGTCAGCGGCATCTACGAGACAGATTATCGCGAGTTCAATCGCGATACCTACGTTCGCGGTCGGGAGGCGTTCGACCGCACCTGGGCCGAGGTGAAGGAACTGTTGCTGGGAACCTGGTGGCGCGATCTTCAGGTGCAAGGAAACAGCCGGAGTGCTGCCGCGGAGGCGCGCCCGGCCCTGATGAGCGGGGAGCGGTGAAATGGCGAAACGCAGACGACTTGAGGCGCCGAGCGCCGACGATCTTTCGCGGATCGAGCAGGAGTTTCGCCGCGAAACCCATGGCCGCCCGCTCCCGCAGGCGGCGCCAATCTCGCAGGTCGCGGCCGAGACCGCCGGGGCGCTCGACGTGCGCCCGGCGGATGCCCGGGCCGAGGTGGCGCGGCTCGAAGCCGATTCGGAGCGTTTTCGCTTGGCTCGTGCCACAGGGCGTTTGATCGAGGACCTGCCGCTGTCGGAGATAGCGACCGACAGCATGATCCGCGACCGACTGGTCATGGACGAGGATGACCTGACGGAACTGATCAATTCGATCGCGGCACATGGTCTGCGCCTGCCGATCGAGGTTTTCGAGCTATCCGCGCCCGATTCGCGCGGCTGCCGGTACGGTCTGGTTTCGGGTTACCGGCGTTATCTGGCGATGGAGCGTCTGCATGCGATGTCGGGCGGAGACAGGTTTTCCACCATTCGCGCGCTTGTTCGCGAGCCCGAACATATGGGCGGCGCGTTTGTTGCGATGGTCGAGGAAAACGAGGTTCGAGCCAACCTCAGCCCATACGAGCGCGGGCGCATAGCGGTCATAGCGGCACAGAACGGCGCTTTTGCCAATGTGGAGGCGGCGGTCGACAATCTGTTTGCCACTGCGTCCAAGGCGAAGAGATCCAAGATCCGTTCGTTTGCACAGGTGTTTGAAGAGTTGGGAGACCTTCTGCTTTTCCCCGAATTTCTGAGTGAGCGGCAGGGTCTGCGGCTCGCGTCCGGTTTGAGGTCCGGAGGTGGCGCCATGTTGCGCGCGGCGCTCGAAGGTGGACGTGGAAATGGACCCGATGAAGAGTGGGCGTTGCTCGAACCGGCTCTTTCCCGGCTGGAGACAAGGCCCCGGGATGCGCGACGCGGCGGGCGGCCGAGAAGTGTCGGCGGCTTGCCGGCCGGATCGGGGCCGGCAGTTGCCGAGGTGGTGGGTTCGGGATGGTCGTTCAGGCACCGGACCGACGGGAACGGGGTTGTGATCCGGATCGAGGGGAAGGCGCCGGGTGATGAAGCCTGCGGGCTGCTGATCGAGCGAATCCGCCGGTGTCTGGAGGAAATCTGATGTTCGGTTTCGTGGCGAAACCGGGGCAGGGGGCTGATTTGTCCGGCCCGGTCGATTTGGGACCGTCCCCTGAGCGCGAACGCTGACGCTTCACAGGCCTGCGGCTCTGGTGAGATTCACGCGGAAGCGATCACGGCGGCGCTGGTATTTTCGGGTCATTTCGGCGGAGGCGTGTCCGAGGTGTTTCTGGACGTGCCGCTCGTCGACTTCGGCGTGGGTTGCCAGCCCGGCGCGCAGCGAGTGACCGGAAAAGAGGGCGCGGCGCTCGGCCTCGGGCAGGTCCGGGCGCAGGCCGGCGGCGAGCACGGTGCGCTTGATCAGTTCGGCGACGTGGCGGTCGTTGAGGCGGGCGGGCAGGGCGCGCCGGCCATCGCGCGAGACACGGGTGAAGAGGGGGCCGAAGTCGATCCTGGCGAAGTCGAGCCAGCGTTCGAGGGCATGGACCGGGCAGGATATCTCCGCAGAGCCGCGGCCGATCTCGACCTCGCGCCAGCCGGTCTTGCCGTCGAGGGTGAGGAGCAGACCGCCGTCGAGGATGTCGATCCAGCCGGTGCCGTCGGGCGTGTCGTCGCGTCCGAAGTCGAGCCCGGTGATCTCGGAGCGGCGCAGCCCGCCGGCGAAGCCGACGAGCAGGATCGCACGGTCGCGCAGGCCGCGCAGGTCGAAGGGCAGGGTGGCGGTCATGGCGAGGATGTCGCCGGCCGAGAGCGCCTCCTTCTGCAGCGGCGGGCGGGCGTGTTTGCGGCGGATGCCGGCCAGCACGCTGGCGATGTGGCGGTCGCTGCGGTCGAGGGTGAGGCCGCGCTGGCGGTAGCCCCAGACCAGCCCGGAGAGCCGGCGCTCGATGGTGGCGACGGTGAGGGTGGGGCGGGGGGGCCTGCCGCCGGCGGCCGGCGGGGGTGCGGCGCAATCGGCGATGTAGAGCCCGGCCAGTTCGGGGCAGGGGGGCAGGGGATCGGCGCCGCGCCGGCGGCACCAGCGGGTGAAATGGGCCCAGTCGGCGGCATAGGCCCTGAGCGTGTTCTCCGAAGCGGCGGCGCGGGCATAGTCGCGCGCCGTGCCCGCCAACCGGTCGAGGCCGCCCGAACCGGCGATCGTGCCGGCGACCGTGTCAGAAACAGGGGCGGAGAGGGCGCCCACGCCGGGTGGGTTCCCGTTGTCTGGAGCACCGCTGTCTGGAGCACCGCCCGCTGCCGTCACGTCCCTGCCGTTCTCCGCTGCCATCGTCGCTCCCGATCCGCCGCCTTGCCGCCGCTTCTGCCATCTTTCCACAGCCTGTCATCTTGCTTCCGATAAGGCAAACTTATCGGAGGCAAGGGCCGGCGTACAGTGACGGCGGATGAAAGGGATTTCGCCGCTCGAAAGCGCCGCCATGAATAGGCTCGCAGGATGACCTTCGTTCGCAAGACCATTATCGAAGACCCGAGAACATACCTCGGGTGGCTCTGTTGCGCAAATCGGCTGACAGCCGAGATTCCCCTTTCCCCGGACAGACTTATCCTGCGACCGGAATGCCCAGAGCGGTACAGCCGTTCAGGACGGCGACGCGGACCTGGATTTCCCCGCCTGCCGGTTGAAGCCCCTTGCCGTCAGCGATAGGCTGGTAGCTTCATGCGACTCATCCGCCTCCGACACGGCTTCGGCGGTAATATTCGCTCCATCGTCGCCATATGGCACGCGCCAGGTATCGCGATGCCTGACGGCTTCGTTTCGGGCGATGGCCCTTGGGGGGCAGGGCCGGGCGCCGAAGCCGGGGACCCTAAGGCGCGCGTGAGGGTCGCCCTGCCGGATAGACGCCGAGAAACTGATGCGGGGCCAGCGCGATCAATCCGACGCCTGCGAGCACGAACGCGAGGGGCGTTCTGGTTACGCGACGTTATTCCGGATGATGCTCTCCCGAACGGTCTCGCCGTATACCTGACGATAGGCGCGTGCGAGGGTCGAGGCGCCGGAATACCCGGTACGGGACGCTATTTCTTCCAGAGACAGGTCGGTTTCCTGCCCCAGCGCGCGGGCGTGGGACAAGCGGATGTGGCGATAGTATTCGCCCGAAGATACCCCAAGATGGGCGTGGAACAACCGGTTCATGCTCCGCAGGGACAGTGCCGCGCGCTCTGCGATGCGCGACAGTGCCAGCGGTCGCTCTGCGGTTTCGCGCATCGCGCGAACCGCACGTTGCAATGACAGGGGGAGGGCCCGGTTGGTCATCCGGCTGGGCAACTGCCATTCGACCGGATCTGAGCTCCGGCCCATGACGCGGCCGAACATGTTGGCGACATCGAAGCGCAACGCTTCTCCCGAATGGGCGCTGATCAGATCCAGAGACCAACTCAGAACGCTTTGCGCACCACCACAGGTCACGACATTCCCGTCGACAACGTATGGGTCGGAGACAACGTTGACCTCGGGAAATGCCTCGGCCATCGCGTCCCGCTCCATCCAGTGGATGGTGGAGCGCCGTCCCGCCAGAAGCCCCATCCGGCCCAGCAGCCACGCCCCCGTGTCGAACCCGCCGATCAGCGGAAGACCACGCGCCTTCTTGAGAACGCTCTGCGCCGAGTCGCGCCGCAGATGGTCGCGCATACCGTAGCCGGAGACAAGGATCAGGGCATCCGTTGCACCGACACGCACAAGCGGCAGATCGATCGCCAGGGAAAGCCCGGATGAACTCATCACAGGCCCTCCGTCCAGCGAGCAGACCTGCCACGAGAAGAGCCGCCTGGCCGACAGGTCACGGGCAGCACGAAGCGGCTCGATGGCGCTGGCCAGCACCATGTTCGAGAAGCCGTCGAACGGCAGGAAGGTCAGATGCAGAGGTAATTTTGGCAGCATAGGCAAATAATATGGCAGTATCGGCACATCAATACAATCCGAATGCTGCCACGCTGCTCGGGTCGGGAAACTGCGGGAGACATGGATGAACCGCGACGTCTTCATCACCTGTGCGGTCACGGGATCGGGACAGAGCCACAGGAAATCGGCACTGGTGCCCGTCACACCGGAGCAGATCGCCGATGCCTGTATCGAAGCGGCAAGGGCCGGGGCGGCGATTGCGCATGTTCATGTGCGCAACCCGGAAACCGGCGCACCGTCGCGCGATCCGTCGCTTTATCGCGAGGTGGTCGAGCGGGTACGCGCGTCGGACGTCGATGTGGTTCTGAACCTGACGGCGGGCATGGGTGGAGACATCGTGCTCGGTTCGGCCGAGGCGCCGCTGCCGCTGTCGCCGCAATCGGATATCGTCGGCGCCTCCGAACGGCTGGTTCATGTCGAGGAACTGCTGCCCGAGATCTGCACGCTGGATTGCGGCACGATGAACTTTGCCGAAGCCGACTACGTGATGACCAACACCCCCGGCACGCTGCGCGCGATGGCCGCGCGGATCAAGGCGACGGGAGTCCGCCCGGAGATCGAGGTTTTCGATACCGGGCATCTCTGGATGGCGCGGACGCTGGTCGAGGAAGGGCTGGTCGACGATCCGGTACTGATCCAGCTCTGCATGGGCATCCCCTATGGTGCGCCGGCCGACCCGAACAGCCTGATGGCGATGGTCAGCAACATCCCCGATGGCTGGATCTATTCCATGTTCTCGATCGGACGCATGCAGATGCCCTATGTGGCACAGGCGGCGCTTGCGGGCGGCAATGTCCGCGTCGGGCTGGAGGACAATATCTGGCTCGATCGGGGTGTGCCTGCCCGCAACGGCGATCTGGTCGAACGCGCGGCCACGATCCTGACCGCCATGGGCTGCCGCATCATCGGGCCGGCGGAAGTGCGCGATAAACTGAAGCTGACCCGGCGCTGAATCCGGGAGAGCGCAGAAACACGTCAGGGAGATATGAGGTATCATGAATTCTCGTTTTCACATGACCAGGCGCGGCATGCTGGCCGCAACCGGAGGACTGACGGCGGCCGGGCTCTTCCTGCCTCGCGGCGCCCGCGCACAGGAAGCCAGACGCGGCGGGACGCTTCGCATCGGACATCTGGGCGGCGCCACATCGGACAAGCTGGATCCCGCGACCTTCGCCGCAGGGCCGGTGGTCACGGCCATGCTGGCGGTCTGCAACAACCTTGTGGAAATAGACGCCAGCGGTGCCGCCGTGCCCGAACTCGCCGAAAGCTACGAGCCGGATTCCGAGGCTCGCACCTGGACCTTCCGGCTGCGCGACGGTGTCACCTTCTCGGACGGGCGCAAGGTTACGGCGACAGACGTCATCGCCTCCTTCAACCATCACCGGGGCGAGAACACGATCTCGGGGGCCAAGGGCTCGCTGGAACAGGTGAAGGACATCCGCGCAGACGGCGACAACGTCGTGGTATTCGAACTCGGCTCGGGCAATGCCGACTTTGCCTACCTGACCTCCGACTACCACTTCATCATCATGCCCGCCAATGAAGACGGCACGCTCGACTGGCAGTCGGGCATCGGCTCGGGCGGCTATGTGATCGAGAATTTCGAGCCGGGCGTGCGTATCAGCCTCAGGCGCCGCGACGATTACTGGAAGCCGGACCGTGCCTGGTTCGACGAGGCGATCCTGCTTACCATCAACGACGCCACAGCGCGCCAGAACGCGCTGATCACGGGGGAGGTCGATGTCATCAATTCGCCCGATCTTGCCACCCTGCACCTGTTGCAGCGCCGGCCGGGCATCAATCTGGTCGAGGTGACGGGAACCGCCCATTACACCATGCCCATGTTCAGCGATACCGCGCCCTTTGACGATCCCAATGTGCGGCTTGCGCTGAAATACGCCATCGACCGGCAGGAGATCCTGGACAAGGTGCTGCGCGGCCACGGCCAGATCGCCAACGACAGCCCGATAGCCCCCGCGAACCGCTACTATGCCGCCGATCTGCCGCAGCACGGCTACGACCCGGACAGATCCAGATACCACCTGAAGCAGGCCGGCCTGGACAGTTTGAGCGTTGAGATCGCGGCCGCGAACGCAGCCTCGGTCGGGGCGCTCGACATGGTTCAGCTTTATCAGCAATCGGCCATCGCCGCGGGTATCGACCTTCAGGTCAAGCGCGAACCCGACGATGGCTACTGGTCGAATGTCTGGCTCAAGAAGCCCTTCTGCGTCAGCTACTGGAATGGCCGCCCGACCGAGGACGACATGTTCTCCCTCGTCTATGCAAAGGGTGCCGAGTGGAACGAGAGCCACTGGGACAATGCGCGGTTCAACGAGCTTCTGCTGACTGCCCGCGCCGAACTGGACGAGAATCTACGGGCCGAGATGTACCACGAGATGCAGCGCCTCGTCAGCGAGGACGGCGCCACGATCATTCCGATCTTCGTGAACTACATCGACGTGACCAGTGACGGCATCGGCCATGGCGAGGTCGCGTCGAACCGCTTCCTCGATGGCTGGAAGGCGGTTGAACGCTGGTGGAAGGCATGAAAATTGCCGCGATTGGCGGTGGCGTCATTGGTGGCGGCTGGATTGCACGCTTCGTCCTGTCGGGCCATGATGTTGTGGTTCACGACCCCCACCCGGAGGCGGCGCGCATCGTGGGTGAGGTACTCGCCAATGCCGCACGCGCGTGGGAGAAGCTCTTTCAGGCGCCGCTGCCCCGGCCCGGGCAGATCCGTTGGGCGGGCTCGATTGAAGAGGCGGTCGTGGATGCCGCCTATGTTCAGGAAAGTGTTCCGGAGCGGCTCGATCTGAAACGCCGGATCCTTGCCAGAATCGAAGCCGCAGCACCCGCAGCAGCCATCATCGGTTCGTCCACCTCCGGCTTCCGGCCGTCCCAACTGCGCGACGGTGCCATGCACCCCGAGCGCATTCTCGTCGCGCATCCGTTCAATCCCGTCTATCTTCTGCCTGTGGTTGAACTCGTCGGTGGCGGTGCAGAGGCGGAACGTGCGGCGGAGATCCTGACCGGCGTCGGCATGAAGCCGGTACAGATCGCCCGCGAGATCGATGCCCATATCGGCGACCGGCTTCTGGAAGCGGTCTGGCGCGAGGCGCTGTGGCTGGTCAGGGATGGCGTCGCCACGACGGAAGAAATCGATGATATCATCCGCTTCGGCTTCGGCCTCCGCTGGGCGCAGATGGGTCTGTTCGAAACCTACCGGATTGCAGGGGGCGAGGCGGGAATGCGCCACTTCCTCGGTCAGTTCGGCCCGGCGCTGAAATGGCCGTGGACAAGGCTGACGGACGTTCCCGACCTCGACGATGCGCTGATCGATCGCATCGCGGCGCAGTCGGATTCGCAATCGGGCATGCATACCATCCGCGAACTGGAGCGTATCCGCGACGACAATCTGGTGGGGATCTTTCACGCGCTCAAGGCGAGCGACTGGGGCGTGGGCAGGACCGTGCGTGCGCAAGAGGATACATTCTACGCCCGCGCACCCGTGCCGGTGGCCGGGTATCCGTTACGTCTTCATCGGGCGCGGGTTACCGGCGGCTGGGTAGACTACAATGGTCACATGACCGAATTCCGTTATCTGCAGGTCATGGGCGACGCGACGGATGCGTTTCTGATTCATGTTGGCCTGAATGTGGCCTACCGCGCCGGGGGTTTCTCGGCCTATACGGCCGAGACGCACATCCGGCATCTTGCGGAGGTGAACGCCGACGAACTGCTGACCGTCGAGACGCGGCTGCTGGGGTATGATGCGAAACGCTTCCGGCTGCATCATTCGATCCGGCGCGAGGACGGCTCGGAGGCGGCCACGGGCGAGCACATGCTGCTGCATGTCGACACCGCCGTGGGCCGTGCGGTACCGATGCCCGCCGCAATCATGGAGGCGCTCGACCGGGTGGCCGGTCAGGAGACCGAGCCCTTCCCGGAACATGCCGGAAAGGGCCTGCGCGACATCCGCCGGATGGAAACAACCACATGACCGTATCGGTCACGTCGCCTCGAAACGCCATTTTGCGCATGATCGTCGCGCGACTTGGGCTTGGGCTGATCACGCTGTTTCTCGTCTCGGTTCTGATATTCATGGTCGTCAGCCTTCTGCCCGGCGATATCGCCCAGCAACTCCTCGGCCAGTCCGCCACGCCCGAGACCGTGGCGGCGCTGCGGCGTGAACTGGGGCTCGATCAGCCGCTGGTCCTTCGTTACCTCGGCTGGGTAAAGGGTGTGCTGAGCGGCGATTTCGGCAACTCGCTCGCCAATGGCCGACCGGTGGGCGACCTGCTGGCCGCACGCCTTGGCAATACGCTGTTCCTGGCCACCTATGCAGGTGCCATCGCCGTGCCGCTCGCCGTTGGACTGGGATTGTTGGCCGCTCTCTGGCGCGGGACATGGTTTGACCGTATCGCAAACGTGGCGACGCTGTCGGCTATCTCGTTTCCCGAGTTCTTCATCGCCTATATCCTGATGTTCTGGCTGTCGGTGCGGATGGGCTGGTTCCCCTCGATCGCCGATCCGGGCGCCTCGCCTGGGTTCGGGCAGATGCTGTTCCGCGCCTTCCTGCCTGCGATCACGCTGGTTCTGGTGGTCACGGCGCACATGATGCGAATGACGCGCGCCGCCGTGGTCAACGTGCTGGGCGCGCCCTATGTGACGATGGCACGGCTCAAGGGTGCATCGCGCTGGCGGGTGGTCACCAGACATGCGCTGCCAAACGCGCTGGCGCCGATCGTCAACGTCGTGGCACTGAACATCGCGTGGCTGATCACCGGCGTGGTCATCGTCGAGGTGGTTTTCGTCTATCCGGGCCTCGGCCAGTTGATGGTCGACAGCGTGAGCAACCGCGATATTCCGGTGGTGCAGGCCTGCGCGCTGATCTTTGCCGCCGTCTACATCCTGCTGAACCTTTCGGCCGATGTCCTTGCGATCGCCACCAACCCGCGATTGCTGCATCCGAGGTGACCCGATGATGCGGATGCTGAAAACCATGCCGCAGACCGCCATTCTGGGCGTCGTTGTCATTATTGCCTACGCCATGACGGCGATTTTCGCGCCACTGCTCGCCCCCTACGGACAGGCCGAGATCGTCGGCGCCCAGTTCGAGCCCTGGGGTGCGGCCTATCCGCTCGGCACCGATACGCTGGGGCGGGACATGCTGTCGCGATTGATCTGGGGGGCGCGGAATACCGTCGCGGTCGCTCTGGTCACGACAGTGCTTGCCTTTGGCATTGGCGCCATCGGCGGGCTTCTGGCGGCCGCGCTCAGCGGCTGGGTGGATCTTACCCTGTCGCGGCTGGTCGACGTATTGATGGCGGTACCGTCACTGATTCTGACGCTGCTTGCGCTGTCCGCGCTCGGCCCGGGGGTAATCAATCTCGTCCTCGTGGTTGCGGTCCTCGATTCGACACGCGTTTTCCGGCTGGTGCGCGCCACGGCCATGAACGTCATGGTGATGGACTATGTCGAGGCCGCACAGCTTCGTGGCGAAGGAACGTGGTGGATCCTCACGCGCGAGGTGCTTCCCAACATTTCCGCTCCGTTGATCGCCGAGTTCGGGCTGCGCTTCTGCTTCGTTTTCCTGGCAATCTCGGCGCTGTCGTTCCTCGGGCTCGGCCTGCCGCCGCCGATGGCTGACTGGGGGTCCATGGTGCGCGACAACGCGGCGCTGATCACTTTTGGCGACGTTACACCTCTGCTGCCTGCCGCCTGCATCGCAGTGCTCACCGTCGCGGTGAATTTCGTGATCGACTGGATGCTGCACCGTGCCTCGGGTCTGAAGGATTGAATGCATGCTGCTGAACGTGGAAAAACTCAGGATCGAGGCGCGGGGAGAAGAGGGCTGGAAGCCAATCCTCCACGGTGTCGACCTGCAGGTTGCACGCGGCGAGGTTGTCGGGCTGATCGGTGAATCGGGCGCGGGAAAATCGACACTGGGCCTTGCCGCGCTGGGGTTCGTGCAGGGTGGCCTGCGCTTTGCCGGTGGCCGCGTTCTGTTCGACGGCACAGACCTGTTGCGTCTTTCCGAACGTCGGCGGCGGGCGCTCCGCGGTCGCCGCGTGGCCTATGTCGCTCAGTCGGCGGCAGCCAGCTTCAACCCGGCGTGGCGCCTGCTCGACCAGTTCTGCGAAGGCCCGGCGATCCACGGCACAGCGACGCGGGCGGAATCCGAAGCCTTCGCGCAGCAGCTTTATGCCCACATGCACCTGCCCGACCCGGACCGTTTCGGCCTGCGTTTCCCGCATCAGGTCTCGGGTGGTCAACTGCAGCGCGCGATGGTCGCCATGGCGATGGCCTGCAAACCCGACCTCATCGTCTTCGATGAACCTACGACCGCGCTCGATGTCACCACGCAGATCGGGGTTCTCGCTGCCATCCGTCAGGCGGTCGAGGAGACGGGAACGGCCGGGATCTACATCACCCACGACCTTGCCGTGGTTGCGCAGATGGCCGACCGCATCAAGGTCATGCGTCACGGGCGGGAGGTCGAGGAAGCGCCGACGCGCCGGATGATCGAGGCACCGGCCGAAGATTATACGCGCAGCCTCTGGGCCGTCCGGGAGTTTCGCCGCAATGCCCACCGGCTGCCGGCGGCAAGCGCAGCGACCATCCGGGTCGAGAACGTGACCGCCGGTTATGGCTCCATCGATGTGCTGCATGATGTCAGCTTCGACGTCCCGCATGGTGCAACCGTCGCCGTGGTGGGTGAATCCGGCTCGGGCAAGTCGACGATGGCGCGCGTCATCACCGGCCTTCTGCCCCCGCGCAGGGGCGTCATCGCGTTGAACGGCGCCCCGCTGCCACCGCGTCTGGAACAGCGGACGCGGGAACAGAAGCGTGCGGTGCAGATGATCTACCAGATGGCCGACACGGCGCTGAACCCGCGCCAGACCATCCGCCAGATCCTGTCGCGGCCGCTGAAGTTCTATCTCGGCCTTTCCGGCCGCAGTTGCGAGGTGCGACTGTGTGAACTGATGGAGCAGGTCGAACTGGACCCCGCCCTTTTTCTCGACCGTCTGCCCGGCGAACTTTCCGGCGGGCAGAAACAGCGCATCGGAATCGCCCGCGCCCTTGCAGCCGATCCCGCCTTCATCATCTGCGACGAGGTAACAAGCGCGCTGGACCAGATCGTGGCCGAAGGCATCCTGCGGCTGCTGAGCCGGCTTCAGGATGCAACCGGCGTTTCGTACATGTTCATCACCCACGATATCGCCACCGTCCGCGCCATCGCCGATCAGGTTGTGGTCATGCGCGGCGGGCGTGTGATGGACTACGGAACCACGGCCGAGGCGATGGATCCGCCGCGTAACGATTACACGCGCGAATTGCTGCGCTCGGTTCCGCAAATGGACCCGGATTGGCTGACCCGGCGCATCGCAGAGGGAGTAGCGTCATGATCCGCGACCCGGAGGTGCTCGACTTCATCGCCCGGAGCGAGGCCGCTTATCCGGCCGGGTCCAACGGCGCCCCGATTGCGTACAACCGCCGTGCCTACGACGAGATGTGCGCGGTGTTCCGCGCGCCTCGACCCCCATCGCTGGTGGTGGAGGATCGCGATATCGGTGGCGTGCCCTGCCGCATCTACGGTGCGCAAACGCCGGTGGCGGTGGTCTATTTCCACGGCGGGGGTTTTGTGGTCGGCGGGCTCGACAGCCACGATGATGTCTGTGCCGAACTTGCGGATGCGACGGGGCTGCAGGTGGTTTCGGTGGATTACCGGCTGGCGCCGGAACACCGCTGGCCAGCGCAGATGGACGATGCTTGCGCGGTGTGGGCAGCGCTCGGCCGGCCCGCAATTGTGGTGGGCGATAGCGCAGGCGGCATGCTGGCCGCCGCCCTGTGCCTTGCATCGCGTGGAAATCACCAGCCGCTTGGTCAGGTGCTGATCTATCCCGGGCTCGGCGGAGACGGCACAGCCCCCTCCTATCGCGAGAATGCGGAAGCGCCGATGCTGCGCACCGACGATCTGGGGGCCTATCAGCTGGCACTGCATGGCGACGCGCCGGTGACCGACCCTCTCGCCCGACCGCTTCAGGTACCCGATCTGTCCGGCGCCGCCCCCGCCTTCGTCGTGACGGCGGATGTCGACCCCCTGCGCGACGACGGCGTCCGCTATGTCCAGCGGCTTGCCGAATCCGGCGTCGCGGCTGTTCTCCGGAACGAACCCGAACTTCCCCACGGATTCCTGCGCGCCCGCAGGTCGTGTGACCGCGCCAGAAGGAGCTTTCTCGCCATCGCGGCATCCGTCGCAGGCTTTGCGGCCAGTTGACCCGACAGCAGAGGTGCCGTGCCAGCCCGTCTGTTTGGCAGGCTGCCGAAAAGCCCACGCTCGGCGCGGTTTGTGCAACACGAGCCGCTCACTTGGGCAGGCCCATTCAAGGCCCGCACTATCCTGCCTGTGCAGGTTGTGGCGGGTTTGCTATCATTCTGCCCGGTACAGCAGGCGAGGTTTACGGTGTCATGCAACGCGCCGAAGCGAGACAGAGCGCCGGATCCGGCACCGACGAGCGGCCACCCAGGCTCCTGTTTGTCGAGGACGACGGCAAGCTTGGCGATTTTCTGGTGCGCTACTTCACCGACGAAGGCTATGATGTGCGGCTGGCGCGTAGCGGCCCCGAGATGCGCATCGAGCTGGAACCCGGGGAGGTCGATCTGGTGATCCTCGACATTGGGCTTCCGGGGCGCGACGACGGCTATTCGCTGGCGCGGGAACTGAAGCGAACGGGCGATCCCGGCATCCTGTTTCTTTCGGCGCGGCAAGAGGCGCTGGATCGGATTATCGGGCTGGAAATCGGGGCCGATGATTTTATTGTCAAACCGTTCGAGCCGCGCGAGTTGCTGGCCCGCATCCGCGCGGTGCTGCGCCGTCTTCGGGGCGACCGCCGTGGCGCACCGAACGACGCGCAGCACTGCCTGAAGTTCGGAAACTGGCGGTTGGATCTCGATGCGCGGCTTCTGCGCGATGCCGGCGGCCGCATCCAGGAACTGACGACGCAGGAATTCAACCTGCTCAGTGCGCTGGCACAGCGACCGGGCCGTGTGTTGAGTCGCGATCAGCTGCTTGATCTGACGGTCAGCCGGCACTGGTCGCCCTATGACCGTTCGGTCGATGTGATGATCGCCAAGATCCGGCGCAAGATTGGCGATACCGACCCCGTCCGCCGCCGCATCCATACCATTCGCGGCGCAGGCTACATGTTCTCGCCCGAGCCCTGACCCCCTCCGCTTTCGCGGAAGCCGAGACAGGGCAGGTCGAGTACGGCGCGCGCGCCGCTACCAGCAGCGTTTTCAATGCGGAACTGTCCGCCAAGCTGCAATGCCATGTGCTGAATCACCGACAGGCCCAGCCCCGTTCCGTCGGATTTCGTGCTGAACATCGGTTCCAGCGCCCGTTGCAGCCCCTGGGCAGAAAAGCCGGGACCATTGTCGCTGACGCTCAGCCGCGCGTAAAGACCGCCAAGCCCGACCACCTCCAGCCGGATCGTGACCTGTCCGCGCCCGCCGGTCGCGTCGCGCGCATTGATCAGAAGGTTCACCACGGCGGTTTCGATCTGGCCGAAATCGGCGGGAGCGAGGACTGCGGTTTCCGGCAGATCCAGCTGCAACGTCATGTCCGCGCAGAGCGTGCGCCGTAGCATCGTCGTGGCGGCGGCGACAGGTCTGCGCAGGTCGATCGCTTCGATGTTCGGGCCGCGACTTCGCGCAAACTCCATCAGGTTGGATACCAGATCGGAGGCTGTCGCCGCGGCCTCCCGCGCATCGCCCAGATAAGGGCGCAACCGATCGTCCGCAGGCATCCGGTCCGCGATAACGGCCAGATTGGCCTGGATGACTGCCAGCATGTTCCTGAAGTCATGCGACAGGCCCGTCGCCAGCTGCGACGCCGCCTCGATCTGTCGCAGCAGTGCAAGCTGGGTCTGCGCCTGCAGTTTCTCCCGGCGCAGGTCCGTCATCAGGTAGCACCGCTCCAGCACCTGCAACAATTCGTCCAGAAAGAAGGGCTTGCGAAGATAGTCGTAGGCCCCGGCTTTCAGCGCAGCCACCGCGCTGTCAACGGTCGCATAGGCGGTCATGATGATCAGCACCATCTCTGGCCGGCGGACGCGCAGTTCCCGTGCCAGTTCGGTCCCGTCTCCGTCGCCCAGCCGGATATCCAGCAGCACGACCTCGCATTCGCAGGTCGCGGCCATCGCCAATGCCTCGGCTCGTCCGTGCACGATCGCGCAGTCCACCCCTTCGAGGGCCAGCGCGCGCGAGGTCGAGACCGTGAAGTCGACGTCGTCGTCGACAATCAGCAATTGGCGGCGCGGGGCGGTTTCGGTATGCGCACCGGTGCTCATTGCACCTCCGCAAGGCTGAGGCGCATGATCGTGCCTCCCGCGCCGGTGCGTTCGACCCAGGCATCGCCGCCGTGCATCTGCGCCACGCGGCGCACCAGCGTCAGCCCCAGACCGACACCCGTCGCCTTGGTGGTTACCAGCGGGTCGAAAGCGCGCGCGCGGATCTCGGGCGACAGGCCGGGCCCGTTATCCTCGACCTCGATGATGCAACGCCCGGTTTCGCGAAAGGCGCGCAAAGACAGGTGCGGCGGAATGCCGTTGCGAGTGGCGGATTCGGCGGCCTGCCAGCCATTCTCGACAAGATTGCGAATGGCGAACTGCAGCCGCGCCGGATCGCAGCGCAGCCGCATGTCCGGGGTCACCGCCAGCGTGATCGCCTCCCGCGCCGGATGCTCGTCGATCAGCGACGCAAGCCAGTCACGCAGATCGACCGGTACCGTCTCGTGGGCGCCCTGCCGGGTAAAATCCAGCAGGATGTCGATGATCCGGCTACAGCGCCCGATGCTGCGCCGGATGCGGGCAACATCCTCTTCGACCTCGGGGCCGAGACCGGGCGCGCGCGACAGCACCTCGACCGAGCTCGAGATCGTGCCCAGCGGGTTGCGCAATTCGTGGCTTACGGTCGCGGCGACCTCGCCTACGGCGGCGAGGCGCTGGCGAACCGCCAGCTCGCGTTGGGTCGTACCCAACCGGCGCAGCGCATCCAGAAGATCCTCTTCGGTCAGGCGGCGGCGTTCGTTGGCCATCACCGCCCAGGATGCGAACAGCGCCACCAGCGGCGCGGACCCCAATAACAGTGTCATGGCAAGAGCGCGATTGTCCGGGTGGACGACAATTTGCCTAGCGCCCAGCGAGATCGCGCCAATGGCCAGCATCGTCCCCAGAAACACCGCCACAATCTGCCATACCCGTCGCCCCAGCCGCGGCGACACCCTGTGCAACCGTACCGCACCCGCCACCGGGGCCAGCGTACCGGCATCACCCTCGGGCGCGCGCTTGCAATAGTCGCGGCAATGCGACTCCAGACTGCAGCACAGCGAACAGATAGGGCGTTCGTAGAATGTGCAATAAGCCATGTCGCGGGTCTCGTAGCCGTGGCTGCAGATCGCGCATTCGCAACGGTCGCGGCGGGTAAAGACATGGGCCGGGCGCGCAAGATAACCGGCACCGCCGCGCACCAGTCCGATCAGGCACGCAGCGACCAGCGACAGCACAAAGGCGATGGGTGCCGACCACGCCTGCGCCGGAGCGCCCCCGGCGCCAAAATAGAGCGCCAGCCCGACGAGTCCGCCAACCGCCATGCCGCCACAGCCGATGGGGTTGAAATCGGGCAGGTAGGCGCGCTTGAACTCGATCCGTGTCGGGCTGATGCCAAGGGGTTTCAGGATCGCCAGATCGCAAAACAGCGCCCCGAGCCATGCCATCGCCAGGTTGGCATAAATCGCCAGCACCGCTTCGAGCGTGGCAAAGACCCCCATCAGCATCAGCGCGCAACTGATGGCGATATGCCACCATAGCCAGATCAGCCGCCCCGGATGATAGCGGGTGAGACGCAGAAAGAAATTGGACTGCGCCAGCGATCCCGCATAGGCGTTGGTCACGTTGATCTTGATCTGGGCAATCAGCACATAGATTGTCGCCACCAGAAGTGCCGCCTGCGGACCCAGCAGATATTCATAGGCGTGACGAAACATGCCGATCGGTTCTACCGCCATGTCCGGCGCCATCCCGGCACCGATAGCCAGCCAGGCCAGAAAGCTGCCCATCAGGATCTTGGTTCCTCCGATCAGGATCCAGCCCGGCCCCGCCAGGATCAGCGCACCCCACCAGCGCAGCCGCGTGGTGGTGGCCCTCGGCGGCAGAAAGCGCAGGTAATCGACCTGCTCGCCGATCTGCAGGGTCAGGGCGCACAACACCCCGATGGCCGCCCCCAGCGAGAGCACATCGAGCTCTGGCCCGGGTGCCGCCAGCCAATGCCGCGCTGCCCCCGGATCGCTCAGTGCGATGGCGACAAAGGGTAAAAGCCCGAGCACGATCCATGGCAGTTGCGTCGCCCGCTGAAACCGGGAAATGACCGTCATGCCCCGCGACGCGATCGGCAGGATCACCAATGCGGACAGCAGATAGCCCACGGGCAGCGGCAGCCCGAAAGCCATCAGAAGCGCCTGACCGATGATCACCCCTTCGAGCGCGAAAAAGATGATCGTGTAGCTGGCATAGATCAGCGAGGTGATCGCCGAGCCGATATAGCCGAAGCCCGCGCCGCGTGTCAGCAGATCCATGTCCACATGGGCGCGCGCAGCGTGATAGGCAATGGGCAGGCTGGTCACGAAAATGAAGACCGACGCCAGCAGCACCGCCACCACCGTGGTCTGAATGCCCCAGGACAGCGTCAGCGCCGCCCCGATCGCCTCCAGCGCCAGAAACGAAATTCCGCCGATTGCGGTATGGGCAATGGTGGCCGTATTCCAGCGCCGATAAGAGGCCGGGGCGTAGCGCAGCGCGTAATCCTCGATCGTTTCATCCGCGACCCATGACTGATAGCTGCGCGGCGCAGGCTCCAGCCCCGGAAAATTGCCCCCGGTTTCGCGATCCTTCTCGCCGCCCTGCGGCACCGGCGCCCGGCTGGCAAGGCCGGACGGCGCGACCGCCCCGCTTGTGTTCATTTCCTCCCCCCGCCGAACATTCCGCTTCACGGACCGCCGGTCTTGTGACGTTCAGCCTAGCGCGCTTTTTTCGGTCTGTGAATTGCCATCCCTCGGTTGGCCGACAAGAGCTTTCCGGGTTCGGTTACAAAAAATTACAAAACGCGCCGTTTGCGAACGCATCCCGGTTACACGGCACGCGCAGGCTTGTGACGGGCGCGACCGCCCCCTGTCAGGCTGTCAGGCGGCGCGATCCCCGGACACAGGGAGGACACGATGTCGAAGACTGTTTTCAAGGTCGATCTGAACAAGGCGCCAGAAGATGCGGCGATCAAGACGCATAACCGCTGGCACCCCGATATCCCGATGGTTGAGACCTTCAAGCCCGGCGAGGTGCTGCGGGTCGAGTGATCTGAGTGGTCGTGCGGCCAGATCGGCGACTACGACAGCGCCAACGATATCCGCGATGTCGATCTGACGCGTGGTCACTTCCTGTCGGGTCCCTTCGGTTTCGAGGGTGCCGAACCGGGCGACCTGCTGGTCGTCGACATTCTGGATATCGGCGCGCTGGAGGATTCCCGCTGGGGATTCAACGGGCTTTTCGCCAAGGAAAACGGCGGCGGCTTTCTGACCGAACACTACCCCGATGCAACAAAGTCGATCTGGGATTTCGAGGGGATCTATACGACCTCGCGCCATATCCCGGGCGTGCGCTATCCGGGGCTGATCCATCCCGGCCTTATCGGCTGCCTGCCCGATCATAAATTGCTGGCCGAGGCGAACCGGCGCGAGGCGGCACTGATTGCCACCGATCCCGACCGGGTACCGCCGCTGGCTGCACCACCGCACGCGGCGACGGCTCTGATGGGACAGATGACGGGGATGGCCGCGCAATCCGCCGCTGCCGAGGCCTGGCGCACCGTGCCACCGCGCGAACATGGCGGCAATTGCGACATCAAGAACCTGTCGCGCGGATCGAAGGTCTATTTCCCGGTCTACGTGAAGGGTGGCGGGCTTTCGATGGGCGATATCCATTTCAGCCAGGGCGATGGCGAGATCACCTTCTGCGGCGCCATCGAAATGGCCGGCTGGATCGAGATCAAGGTCGATATCATCAAGGGCGGCATGTCGAAATACGGCGTCGTCAATCCGATCTTCCGCCCCTCGCCGATTGATCCGCATTTCGACGACTACCTGATCTTCGAAGGCATCTCGGTCGACGAGCACACCGGCGAGCAGTATTATCTGGATGCCCATGTGGCCTATCGCCGGGCCTGCCTGAACGCCATCGAATATCTGAAGAAGTTCGGCTATTCCGGTGAGCAGGCCTACATGATCCTTGGCACCGCTCCGGTCGAGGGCCGCATAGCCGGCATCGTCGATATCCCGAATGTCTGCGCCACGCTGGCCATCCCCACCGGGATCTTCGATTTCGATATCCGTCCCAACGGCGACGGGCCGAAACGCTCGGTTCCGGAAGTAGCCGTTGCGCAAACAAGCTGAGCAAGCCTGTTCCGCGCCCGTCCGGCATGCCGGTATGGGCGCGGGCTGAAAAGGAGGCCAACTCATGTTGCTGGGATTTCTGCTCTTCTATGTCGGCGCGGTGCTTTTTCTGAACGGGCTGTGGCTGATGGGCAAGATCGAGGATCGCGAGATCGTCGTGATCAACGTTGTTTCGGGTCTGGTTGCCGGAGCGGTCGTTCTGCAGGGCGCTTTCGGCACCGGGGCGGACGGAGCCAGTATCCGCGCTGCCGCGCTGACGCTTATGTTCAGCACTACCTATTTCTGGGTCGCCTATAACCGGCTGGTCGCGGTCGACGGGCGGGGTCTGGGCTGGTTCAGCCTGTTTGTGGCCATCACCACCGTACCGGTCTTCCTGCGCGCCATAGCCGCCGCGGCATCCCTGTCCGAAATCTGGCTGGCACTGAACTGGCTGGTCTGGGGCATCCTGTGGTTCATGTATTACCTGCTTCTGGCGCGGGGCCGGCCGATCCTGCCCCAGACCGCCTGGGTCACACTGCTGGCCGGGATATTCACCGGATGGCTCCCGGGCTTTCTGTTGCTCGACGGACTGATGTAGAGGAGAACGCTGTGCCGATCTATGATTTCAACTGTGCCGAACATGGTATCTTCAGCGGGCGGGTCAGCTACGAAACCAGCCGCCACGGCCAGCCCTGTCCCTGCTGCGGTCAGACCGCTTCCGCACTGCCGGCGTTGCCACAGATCAGTACCTTGTCGGGGGCGCTGCGCCGGGCCGAGGCGCGGGCAGAAACCAGCTCCGCCGCGCCCAGGATCGTCAAGCGCGATCATCTGCCCGGTTGCGGGTGCAACATGTGCAGGGTCAAGGCGCCGCCGACTTCCCGCCGCTGGATGCTCGGGCAGTGCTGAAAGCCCGCAATTCAACAGCGCCGCGCAAGGGATGGAGAAAGTGGACCTGATCAGGCTCCGATCTCTCCGGCGGTCGGCGCTCTGACGCCCGTCGGGGGCACATGTCCGACGCTCCGGTGAAATTGTTGCTGACGAAGACGAGGGGTATGCCCATCAGCGTCCGCCGAAGAACGCGAGTGCCGCCGCAAGGCGGGGCCGGGTGCGGGCGCCCGCCTGCAACGACAGCCCGGCTTGCAGCGCCTCATAAGCCTCGTGCAGCGAGGCGACCCCGGCCTCGGGTCCGTCGGGATGGGCAAGGATGCCGCCGCCGCACATGAACATCAGTTCCGGCCCCTGCGCGGCTTTCAGCGTCTGCGGCAGCGTGCCCGCCCACTGGCCCGAGGAAAAGGCCGGCATGACGCGATCGTCCGGTCCGCCATCCGACAGCGGCGCAAGACAGGCGCGGGCGGCGGCCGTCACCTCGTCGGCGGTATCGACGAATTTGCCGCCGATGCCGTGCACATGCATGTGGTCGATGCCGGCCAGGCGATTGAGTGCGTGATAGGGCTGAAAGGCCATGCCAAGCGCCGGATGGCGCGACATGGCGCCAAAGCCGTTGCGGTGGGCATGAATGGTGAGCGGGGTATGGGCGCGCAGGGTCTCCATTCCGGCAAGCCCGCACCAGTTGAGGCTGGCCATGACGCAACTGCCGCCCTCTGCGGTGACCAGATCGGCGTGGCGGCGCATGGCGTCCACCTCATCGGTGATGTTGAAGGCCATCATCACCTGCCGACCCGTGCGTTCCCGCCATTTGCGGATCACCGCCATGACGGCGGGCACGCGCTCGGAAAGCGGTGCGATGTCGGGGTTGGCGCAGACCTCGTCATCCTTGATGAAATCGACGCCCGCCATGCACAGCCGGTCGACAAGTGCTGCGATATCCCCGCTGCGCATCCCGACATTGGGTTTGATGATTGTGCCGAAGATGGGGCGGTCCCTGACGCCGGTTCTGGCGCGCGTTCCGGCGATACCCTGCGCGGGCAGGGCGTAGCGGCGGCGGTATTCAGCCGGGATGGTCAGGCCCTCCAGCTTCAGCCCGGTAATTTCGCCGATATCGTAGAGATTGCCGGAAACCGTTGCCGCCAGCGTCGGCAGGTTCTTTCCGATGTTACCGGGCGGGAAGGCGATCCGGACCCGTGCCCGGCGACAGGGGCCGCCCATTCCCCTGCGATCCAGATAGGCGGAATGCAGCGAAGGGTGCGCAACCGGCTCCTGCTCCTCGACCGTGAGCACCTCGGCGGCGGCGCGCGCGCGCAATTCGTCGGTCTCGCCGGCAACGCGGATGAAGGTGCCGCTGGATTGCTCGCCCGCCATCATCGCGGCGACCTCGGAAGGATCGGCCGGGGTTTCCAGCAGATATTCGGCAAGGATACGGGTCATGGTCAGTCGCCCGACAGGTCCGGAAAGGGCCGCACCGGGTCGCTGCCATCCCAGCCTTTCGCCACATCGCGGATCAGGTCGAACATGCGGCCCTTGGGGCCCATGACCTCGGACAGTTCGATACAGGTACCGGGGTGGTGCTCTTCGGCGAAATAGACGAAGCGCCCATTCCTGCCGACCCAGCCGCTCATCTTCGGGGTGAAGCCGCGGTCCAGCATCATCCGAAGATCGCGGTCGTAGTCGCGGGTCCAGAATGCGACATGCTGCAAGCCGCGCAGGCCCTTTTCCCTGAAGTCGCGATACATCGAGGGCGTGTCGCTGCGGGTCTGGATCAGTTCGACCTGCATCTCGCCCGAATTCGCCAGGGCAACGGAGTTGGTCACCTCGTAGGGATGCCCGTCATAGGTATAATCGCGGATCGGCACGGCGGGATTGTAGAACCAGGGGCCGACGCCCATGGTTTCGGACCAATAGGCCATGCCCGCCTCGATATCGTCGACGACATAGCCAAGCTGGCGGATCGGGCCAAGGAAGGTGCTCATCACGGCCTCACTTCATCAGGGTTTCGGGAAGCCAGGTCGAAAGCTGCGGAACCAGCGTGACAACCAGCAGCGACAGCAGCAGCGGGATGAAGAACGGCATCACCCCGGCGATCACCTGCCCGATCGGCATTCGCGTGATGATCGCGATCATGTACAGGCTCATCCCCACCGGTGGGGTCAGCAGCCCGATCATCAGGTTCAGCACGAAAACGACGCCGAGTTGCAGCGGATCGACGCCCGCCTGCGTCAGTGCCGGGGCGATGATGGGGGCGATGATCAGAATTGCCGCTATGCTTTCCAGCACCATTCCCACGACCAGCAGCAGAATATTCACCAGCAGCAGAAGCAGCAGCGGGTTCTCGGTCAGGCCCAGCATCAGCGCCGAAACCTTCATCGGCACCTGATCGAGCGTCAGTACCCATGCAAACAGGGCGGCGGTCGCCACCACGAACAGGATATTCGCCGTCGCCTCCACGGTTTCGCGCAACGCGCCGAGGATCTCGCGCAGGCCGAGGCTGCGATAGACCAGAACGCCGATCAGAAGCGCATAGGCCACGGTGACGCCGGCGACCTCGGTCGGGCCGAAATAGCCGCTGAGAAGACCGCCGATCAGCAGGACCGGGGCAAACAGCGCCGGCAGCGAGATCAGGAACTTCTTCATCACATCGCCTGCGCCGGGGCTGATGTCGTCACGCGGCAGGCCGCGAAGCCGGGCAATGACCGCAACCTGGATCATCAGGAAGACGGTCAGGAGCAGCGCCGGCACAATGCCCGAGATCAGCAGTTTCACCGCCGAGACATTAGCGACCGAGGCATAGATGATGATCGGAATCGAGGGTGGGAAGATCGGGCCGATGGTTGCCGCGGCCACCGTCAACCCGGCGGCGAAATCCTTGCGATAGCCCTGCCGGGGCATCTCGTCGACCTGGATCTTGCCAAGCGCGCCTATATCGGCGAGCGCGGCGCCCGAGACACCGGAAAAAATCAGTGACACGAAGATGCTGACCTGCGCCACCGCACCCCGGATACGGCCGAAGATCATGCGGACGAGGTCGAACATGTGGGCGGTGACGCCTGTCGCGTTCAGCAGGCTGGCCGCGAGGATGAACAGCGGCACCGCCAGAAGGGGTGAACTGTCGAGCGCGTTCAGGCTGCGCTGCGCCAGCACCGAAACCGGCAGCCCCTGGGTGACGATCACCACCGCCGAGGACAGCCCCAGGCAAACGGCAACCGGTGCGCCAAGCGCCAGGAGCACGGCGAATAGGGCAAGCAGAAGCAGGCTCATGGGCGGGGCACCTGCGGGGCGGCGGCCTCGGTTGCGAAATCACTGTCGGGATCCGCGCCGCGCAGGCCAGCGATCACCCGTTTCAGGGCAACCGCCGCCAGCAGGAGACTGCCGGTCAGTGCCAGCGAATAATAGACCCAGTTGGGCGCGCGCATGGCCGGGGTCAGGAACTTTCCGGCGCGGGGCAAAAAATCGGCAAAGCTCCACAGCAGCAGCGCGGCGAAGGCCAGCGTCGCGAGGTCGCCGACAAGCACCATCCGGCGCCGGGCGGGTGGCGAAGCCGCATCCGGCAGTACCGTTACCGATACCATGACCCCGCGCCCGGCCAGTGCCGGCACGCCCAGAAAGACCAGCCCGATGCCGCAGAATCGCGCCAGTTCGTCCGCCCAGGGCAGGCCGGTCGCGGCAAGGTTGCGCGCCAGTACCTGCAAGACGACAAGCCCGGCCATCAGCGCCAGCAGGACCATACCGGCGGTAATACCCCACCCTGTCAACCGGGACAGAAGGCCCGGCCGGCCTGCACCGGTACGCATCACCCGATCGCCGCGATCTTGGCGTAGAGATCGCCGTACTGGCGGCCAAAACGCTCCTGCACGACGGTGTTGACCGCTTCGCGGAAGGCGTCGATCCGCAGGCCGTCATCTGGTCCGATCACGGTCATGCCGGCCTCGCGCAGTGCCTGCGTCTCGGCTTCTTCATTGTCCAGAATGGCGCTGGTTGCCTTTTCGCGGGTTTGCAGCGCGGCCTCGCGCACGGCATCTTTCTGGGTGTCGCTCATGCCCTGCCAGACATCCTCGTTCATCACCACGACCTCGGCATTGGACATGTGCCCGGTCAGCATCAGATGCGATTGCACGTCGTAAAGCTTGACGTTCAGGATCACGTTCACCGGGTTTTCCTGCCCCTGCACGACACCTGTCGCCAGCGCCGTCGGCACCTCGGACCAGTCGACCGGCACGGCGACAGCGCCCATGCCCTCGACCGCAGCGGTATAGATCGGGAAGGGCACCGCCCGGATCTTCACGCCCGCCAGGTCGGCGGGCGACATCACCGCCTTGTTGCAGGTCAGGTTCCGCTTGCCGAAGTAATGGGCATAGATCACGCGGACATTGGCAGCGGCGATCAGCCCCTCGTTCAGTTCCTGCATGACCGGGCTGTCGACATCGGTAACCTTCATCAGGTGGTCGATATCGCGATACAGATAGGGCGTATCCAGCGCCGCAAAGGGCTCGTGAAGCGACCCGAGCGCGCCGGCCGTGTTATGCGAGAACGCGATGGTACCAAGCGATACCGCCTCGGCGAGTTCCTGCAACTTGCCAAGCTGGCTGGCCGGGAAGACCTGTACCTGGATATCGCCGCCCGAGGTCTGGCCAAGCGCCTCGGCGAACCAGTCGGCCTGTGCGCCGGCTACCGAGACAGGTTCGTTGTTGTGGCCGTAGCGCAGGCTGGTCTGCGCGCGGCCGCGGCGCGGCAGCACGGTCATGGCGGCGGCGCCGGCGCCAAGCGCGATGAAGCCGCGACGGCCGATCGTATCGAAGTGGTTGGTCATGGGTCTCCTCCCTTACCCGAATGACGTTATTTGATGTCTCACTCGCGGCATCTGACGGCCACACCCGAACATCTGTGCTGTATTGACCTAGGGTATGAAAGACAGGACAATCGGTCAAAACGAATGAAATGACGTGTTCTGATGTATTCTGAGGATTCGACCAGGGCTGAGGGCAGACGCCCGACGCTTGCCGATCTGGCCGTGCGCGCCGGGCTGTCGCTGGCGACGGTCGACCGGGTCATCAACCGCCGCCGCGGTGTAAAGGACCGGACGCGGATGCGGGTGCTGGAACTGGCAAAGGAGATGGGGCTGCTCAGTTCCGAGGCGGCTGCCGGCTATTCCACACAGCGACCGGCCAATATCGCCTTTCTGCTGCCTTCGGGCACCAACCCCTATCTGCAACTGCTCGGCCGCAAGTTGCGGGCAAGGATGGATGGCGGCGCGACGGGTGCGCCCAACCTGCGCTGCTTCTTCATTGACGGCTTCAACGCCGATGCCCTGGCCAACGCGCTCAGGCGCAATGCTTCCTGGGCCGATGGCATCGCATTCTTTGCCATCGAACACCCTGCGGTGCGGCAGGCCGCCGCCGAGGTCGCCGAACAGGGCACGCGGCTTGTCACCATCGTGTCGGATCTTGGCATGTCCTCGCGGATCGATCATGTCGGATTGGACAATCATGCCGTCGGCCGGACCGCCGGTCTGCTGATCGGACGGTTCTCGGGCGGGGGCGGAACGGTAGCGCTTGTCGCCGGGTCGCGGCATTACCGGGCGCATTCCGAACGCGAGGCCGGCGTGATGAGCATCATGGACGAGATGTTCCCCGATCTGCATGTCATGCCGATGCGGGAAGGGCATGACGATTCGGGCGAGAATTACCGCCTGACGCTGGAGCTGCTGGACCGGCACCGGGACCTGGCCGGCATTTACAACGTTGGCGGCGCCTCGGGCGCGATTTGCCGCGCGTTGCGCGAACGGAACCGGCGCGATGTCGTGATGATCGGTCACGGTCTGACGACCGACACGCGAAAGGCCCTGATCGATGGCAGCATGGATGCGGTTTTCGAACTGGCCCCGGAAACCCTGATCGACGGGGCGATCGCTCGCCTGACCCGCCCCGGCGACGATCCCGCGCGCCCGAAGTTCGATATCTTCTTTCGGGAGAATCTGGATTGAGCCCCGGAGTCTTGCGCGGGATTTTCTAATCTCCGGTTGCCGGTGGCGATTCCAGCCCGGACAGGAACCCTTCAACGACCCGCATGCAGTCTGCCCGCTCCTCAACATGTGGCATATGGCTGGAGTCCGCAAAAACATGACCACGGACATCGGCGATCATGTCCAGATAGGGCTGCACGCATTCCTCGGTCGCCTCGTCATGCGCACCGCGCAGCACAAGCGCCGGAACGGCGATCTGCGGCAGCCTGTCAATCACGGACCAGTCCTTCAGCGTTCCGATGACGTGAAATTCGTTCGGCCCGTTCATCGCGTGATAGACGGTTGGATCGTCCGCCATGGCATCGAACGTCCGCTGCACCTCTGCCGGATAAGGCTGAATCCGGCAGACATGGCGCGCATAGAATATGTCTGTCGCGGCAACATAGTCAGGATGATCCGTGGTTCCCGCATTTTCGTGCCGGTCGAGGGTCTCCTCGACCTCTGCAGGAAGTTCGGCGCGCAGCTTCGACGCCCCGGCGACCCATAGCGGCATCGAGGCAGGTGAATTGGCAATGATCAGGCCGCGCAGTCCTGCCGGCTGTCGCACCGCATGTTCGGCACCCAGCATGCCGCCCCAGCTTTGCCCCAGAAGAGCATATCGCCCGGCAATACCCAGATGCGCCAGCAGCGCCTCCATTTCGCCGAGGAAGAAGTTCACCGTCCAGAAATCGGGGCTCTTTTCGCGCAGATGGGTGGACCGGCCGTTCCCGATCTGGTCATAGTGAACGACTGCCCGCCCGCCGGCCGCAAGATCCTTGAAGCTATCGACGTAATCATGGGTGCAGCCCGGCCCGCCATGTGCGACGACCAATGGCAATCTGCCGGAACCCAGATCGCCGGTGACGCGATACCAGGTCCTGCTTTCGCCGTAGGGGGAGAATCCCTCGCGAGTTTCGACCATCTCTTTCTCCTCCGGAAACGCAGTCTCTTGCGATCAGGTTAGCAGCAGGTTCCGCTGCCGCGACAGCTGGAAGATCTTATAGGTTCGGCTGCGCTTCCGGGCTGTCAAGAAGACGGTAATATCCCGCCAGCGCCACCGCATGAAAGCGGTTGCGTGCCCCGAGCTTTCTGGTCACCGACGAAAGGTGAAGCGTAACCGTGGGCACCGAACGCCGCAGTTCATGGGCGATTTCCTTGGCTGTCATGCCCGATGCGCACAGCGACAGGCACTGACGTTCACGCGGAGTCAGCCGCACATGGGTGGTTCGCAGATCGTCGGGCGACATGCCGGCCATGATGGCGTCGTGCAGGACATGGCCCAGATACCCTACCGCGGATAGCTGCCGGTCGAGATCGGCATCGTCCCCGTCCAGCCGCATCGCCGTGAAAGTCGCAAGTCCGCCTCCGGCCATGCGGATCGGAACCGTGATGCCGGAGTGCATCCGCGTGTCGCGCAGATAGTCGACCACCACCACATGTCTTTCGGCAAGGGTCTTGCGCATGATATCGCTCTGGCGCCGGCCGCGATGCGTCCAGAAAAACGGTTGCGACACATGGCGTGCCGCCTCCATCACCGGATCGCGTCCGTAATAGCCCTGATGGCACCAGAGTTTCTCCATGTCGTCGGGCACGTTCTTCATCGCCAGTATCGTGGGCAGAATGAACGCGCCCTCATGACTGAGCGGAACCGGCGAATAATCATAGGCAACGATATCGAATCCACGCGGTGCCAGGACCTGGACGGCCAAGCTGACCGCCGAATCCGGCGTCATCGGCGACTGAAAACCGTAAGGTTGGCCTGCGGAGTGCTGATCCATGACGACAGCTTCGCCGATACGCAGGTCGTGTCAACTTTTCCCCCAAAAAAGCCGGTTGGGATTCTGGCGCCGGCCAGGAGTACGACACAAGCGCCACCAGCCCGTGCGCTGGAACAGCATTGGTCGGAGAACGCGGGGCAACCTATAAAAACTGATAGCTATACAGGACGATATTCGCGCCGATAGGGTCTGGTGATGTATGCCGGCCGGCTCCGTGGCTGGATTTGGTGTGGTGCCACGATCGTTACAGACCGGCAGAAAATGCATGCAATTGATCCGGGTGCCTGAATCCCGGGCAGCAGGGAGATGGGCTGAACGCCGATGCATCGCTATCGATTCGTCCTTTACCGTCCGCTGCAACTTGTTCCGGTTCTTTTCGGCATTTCGGTCATCACATTCGTGCTGGTGCGCCTGATACCGGGCGATCCGGCGCGCATTCTGCTTGGTGCGCGGGCCACGCCCTCGGCCATTGCCAATATCCGCGCCCAGTACGGTCTGGATGAGCCGCTGTGGGTGCAGTATTTCTATTTCATCAGGAACCTCTTCGAAGGGGAGATGGGCCGCTCGACGCTCTACAAGATCGACGTGTTGCGCCTGATCGCCACGCGGATCGAACCCACGCTGGCGCTGGTCGTGACGGGTGTGCTGCTGGCGCTTGCGATCTCGGTTCCGTTCGCGGCGATTTCCGCCCGGCGTCAGGGCAGCCTTGCCGATCACGCCATACGCGCCATCTCGACCGCAGGGATCGGGTTTCCCTCCTTCTGGCTGGGCGCGATGCTGATCATGCTGTTCTCGGTCAGGCTGGGCTGGCTGCCGGTTTCCGGCTATGGCCAGACGCCGGGCGAAAAGCTGACCCATCTGATCCTGCCGGGGCTGACCATTGCATTGTCGCTGTCAGCGATCCTGACCCGATCGCTGCGGGCAGGCATGATCCAGGGTCTGCAATCGGATGTGGCGACGGCCGCACGCGCCAGGGGGATGAGCGAGAATGTCGTTTTCTGGCGGCATGTCGTACCCAATGCGATGGTACCGACCGTCAATCTGCTGGCGGTGAACATTGGCTGGCTCATCGGCGGTACCGTGGTCGTGGAAAGCGTTTTCGCGGTGACGGGACTGGGCCAGCTCATGGTGCGCGGCATCTTCACTCGCGATTACATGGTCGTGCAGGGCGTGGCGCTGACTTTCGCTGTCGCCACCGTGCTGATCAATTTCCTCGCCGACATCATCACCGTTTCGCTGGATCCGAGGATCGAGTTGTGAGCGCGGGCGCGCGCCGCGTCCCGGTCCTGCGCTGGAGCGGCCGGTTCGGCCGCCGCAGGATGCTGGGCATCGGGCTGGCGATCCTCGTCTCCTTCGTTCTCGTCGCCATGCTGGCGCCGCTGATAGCGCCCTTCGATCCGCTGCGGCACAACCCCGACATGCGGCTGATGCCTCCGTCGCTGGCGCATCCGTTCGGGACCGACAATTTCGGCCGCGACGTGCTGAGCCGGGTGATTTTCGGCGCGCGGGTCGATCTGCAGATCGCCGTGATCGGGGTTCTCTTTCCCTTCCTGATCGGCACGGCGATCGGCACGGTCGCGGGATATTTCGGTGGCTGGGTCGACACGATTTTCATGCGCGTCGTCGACGTGGTGCTGGCCTTCCCCTTTCTGGTGCTGATGCTGTCGATCCTGACCATCCTCGGGCCCGGCCTCGGCAGCTTTTACATCGCCATGGCCCTGGTCGGCTGGGTCAGCTATGCGCGGCTGGTACGTGCGCAGATCCTCGTTCTGAAGACGCAGGACTTTGCCGTCGCCGCCGCCAGCCTCGGTTTTTCGCGCATTCGGATCATGTTCGGCCATCTGCTGCCCAATGCGCTCGCCGGGTCGCTGGTATTTGTCATGTCGGATGCGGTGCTGGTGCTGCTGAACGGGGCGGCGATCAGCTACCTCGGTCTGGGCGTTCAGCCGCCGACGGCCGAATGGGGGATCATGGTTGCCGAAGCACAGGGCTTCATCACCCGGGCGTGGTGGATCACGCTGTTCCCCGGCATCGCCATTGTGGTTCTGGCCTTCGGATTTTCACTGACAGGCGATGCGCTGGCCGAGCTTCTGGAGGTGCAGGAATGACCTGGCAACTCAGCGTTGAAAACCTGTCGGTCAGCTATCGCGACGAGGGCGTGGAGCGCGCGCTTCTCAGGCAGGTCTCGGTCAACCTGCGCGGGGGGGAAATCCTCGGTCTCGTGGGCGAATCCGGCTCGGGCAAAAGCCTGCTGTGTCGGACGGTGATGGGGCTGCTGCCGTCGCGGAAGCTTCATGTAACCGGCGGGCGCATCCTGCTGGACGGGGTGGAACTGTCGGATCCGGCGGCCGTGCGGGCATTGCGCGGTCGCCGGATAGGCATGATATTCCAGAACCCTACCAGCCATCTCGATCCGGTAATGACCATCGGGCGACAGATCGCGGAGGGGTTGGCCAAACATCGCGGGCTGAGCCGTCGCGAGGTTCGCCGCGAAGGGGTGGCGCTGCTCGATCAGGTCGGCTTTCCCGATCCGGCCCGCGCCTGGTCGAGCTATGCCCATGCGTTTTCCGGTGGCATGCGGCAGCGCGCGATGATCGCCATCGCCCTGTCCTGCGACCCCGAAATCCTGATCGCGGACGAGCCGACGACCGCGCTGGATGTCACCATTCAGGCGCAGATCCTGCGGCTTCTGATGGACCTGCGCGACCGGCGCGGATTGTCGATCATCCTGGTGACCCATGATCTTGGTGTCGTCGCCCAGACCTGCGACCGAATCGCCGTGATGAAGGATGGGGAAATCGTCGAGACCGGAGAGAAGCGTGGCCTGCTGTCAAAGCCCATGCACCCCTATACGCAGCAACTGATTGCCTCGCACCCGTCGCTTTCGAAAGCGGGTGAGCAGGTGCCGGTCCACAGCCATGACAAGCAGCCGTTGTTTCGGGTGACCGATCTGCGCGTCGCGTTCCGGACGGGCGGATTGCCGGGACGACGCCGGGTGTTTCCGGCACTGAAGGATATTTCGCTCGATATCTGGCCCGGAGAGACGGTCGGCATCGTCGGCGAATCCGGTTCGGGCAAGAGCACGCTGGCGCGGACCATGCTTGGCCTCAACCCGATCACCCGCGGCGAGGTCTCGTTCGAGGGACAGAGCCTTGTCGGCGACCGATCCGCCGCTCTGGCGGCTCTCAGGCGCGATGCGGCAATGGTGTTTCAGGATCCGTTCAACTCCCTCAACCCGCGCATGACCATCGGCAGGACACTGGCCGAGGTGCTGAGAACACAGGGAGAAACACCCCGCGCCCGCATTCCCGAGCGTATCGTCGAACTGCTGGAAATGGTCGGTCTGGACCATACCTTCGCGGCGCGTCGCCCCCGCAGCCTGTCCGGCGGTCAGTGTCAGCGCGCCGGCATCGCCCGCGCCCTTGCCGTCAATCCGCGGGTGATACTGGCCGATGAATGCGTGGCCGCGCTGGATGTCACCATTCAGGCCCAGATTGTGGCGCTGTTTCGCAAGCTGACCGAGGAGCGCGGGCTGACGCTGATCTTCATCGCCCATGATCTCGCCATAGTACGCAACCTGTGCGAGCGGGTTGTGGTCATGCATCATGGCGAGATCGTTGAAGACGGCCCATCGGCGCGCGTCTTTGATCGCCCCCGATGCGATTACACCGCTGCCCTTATCGCCGCCATCCCCGACATCGACCCCAACCGCCCCATCAACGGCGGAGCAAGACCAACACAGGAACCGCAACAGGAGTATGCAATATGATCCGGAAGTTCACCAAACTCACCCTTGCCGGCCTGACACTCTCGACCGCAATCGTCTCGGTTGCGGAGGCTGCTGGCATCCTGACCATCGGGCGGCGCGAGGATTCATCGACCTTCGATCCGATCGCCTCGGCGCAGAATATCGATTTCTGGGTGTTTTCGAATGTCTTCGACGTGCTGGTGCGTGTCGATAACGAAGGCAGGAAACTTGTCCCCGGTCTTGCCGAAAGCTGGGAACAGTCTGAGGACGGACTGACCTATACCTTCCATCTGCGCGAGGCGAGATTCTCGGACGGTTCGCCCGTGACCTCGGAGGATGTCGCCTATTCGCTGACCCGTATCCGCGACAGCGAATTGTCGCTGTGGTCCGACAGCTACAAGATCATCGCCGATATTCAGACCCCGGACCTGCAAACTGCTGTCGTCACGCTGTCCGGACCTTCGGCTCCGTTTCTGTCGACCATGGCCATGCCCGGTGCTTCGATCGTGTCGAAGGCCGCCATGACCACCATGGGCGAGGAAGCATTTGCCGAAAAACCTGTCGGCTCGGGCGCGTTCATGGTCGACGAATGGCGCCGCGGCGACCGGGTGATCCTTGCCAAAAACCCGGAATACTGGGACGCGGCGAATGTCAGCCTCGACGGCGTGGTCTGGATCTCGATCCCCGACGATAACACCCGCATGCTGGCCGTACAGGCCGGCGAGCTGGATGCGGCGATCTATGTTCCGTTTTCGCGCGTTTCGGAACTGCAGAACGATGCCAGCCTGAATGTGGTCATCAACCCGTCGACCCGCGAGGATCACCTGCTGCTCAATCAGGAACACGAGCCGCTGAACAATCCCGCCGTCCGTAAAGCCATCGACTTTGCCATCGACAAGCAGGCCATTGTCGACACGGTTACCTTCGGTCAGGGCGAAGTGGCAAACTCCTATGTCCCGCGCGGTGCGCTCTATCATCTGGAGGACAACGGCGCGCGCGAATACGACCCCGGGCAGGCAAGGGCGCTGCTGGCCGAGGCGGGTGTCGAAGACATCACGCTGGACTACGTGGTCAATGCCGGAAACGAGGTTGACGAGCAGATTGCGGTGCTGCTTCAACAGCAGCTTGGCGAAGTCGGGATTGGCGTCGATCTGCAGAAGGTCGATGCGAGCCAGAGCTGGGACATGCTGGTCAACGGCGAATACGATATCTCGGTCATGTACTGGACCAACGACATTCTCGACCCCGATCAGAAAACCACCTTCGTTCTGGGACATGATGTCAACATGAACTACATGACCCGTTACCAGAACGAGCAGGTCAGGCAACTGGTCGCGGATGCCAGACTCGAGAGCGACGATGCCGGACGCGCCGGGATGTATGCCGAGATCCAGCGTCTGGCCAAGGCCGACGTTCACTGGATCGACCTCTATTACAGCCCCTACATCAGCGTCACCGGCAGGAATGTGGAGAATTTCGGGCAAAATCCGCTCGGTCGTTTCTATCTGGAGGAAACCGTCAAGAACGACTGAGGATAGTCAGGCGGCCCTTGCCAATCACGGGCCGTCTTTCGTTCACGCACGGATAAGACCGCACGCCGCGGCAGACCATGACGCCGGCGAGGATCGGAGAGGGATAATGAGCGATATTCAACTCGATGCGCTGACCGAAGCGCTCGATGTGCTGCCCAAACGCTGTTCGGGACCCGGCGGCGTGGCCGGCGTGGTCAAGGATGGACGGATCGTCGGCGCGCGGGCGTGGGGCTATGCAAATCTGGATACCGGGCAGGCGATGACGGCGGCCACGCGCCTGCCGATCTGTTCGATTTCGAAGCAGTTCACCTGCATGGCGCTGCTGGGCGCGCTTGGTGATCCGGCGCGGTTTGACGGCCGTGTCGCAGAATTCCTTCCCGATTACCGCGATAGTTTGCCGACGATGCGCAATCTCTGCGACATGCAGTCGGGGCTGCGCGACTACTGGGCGCTGACCATTCTTCAGGGGGCGCTGGCCGAGCAGGAATTCCGCCGCGACGATGCGCTTCCGCTGATCGCGCGCATGAAGACCGCGCATTTCGCACCGGGCACTCAGTATTCCTACAGCAACTGCAATTTCCGCATCGTGTCCGAGATCATCGAATCCGAAACCTGCCGCAAGCTGGACGATCTCTACCGCGAACATGTCTGGCAGCCGGCTGGAATGAAGACGGCGGTTCTGACCTCCGACACAAGACACCCCGAGGACGGGCTTGTCGCCTACGAAGGTAACGATACGACGGGTTATTTCCCTGCCGAGAACGCCATTTTCTGGATCGGCGATGCAGGGATTTCGGCCTCGCTGAACGACATGCTGGCCTATGAATGCTGGATCGACGCTACCCGGGACGACGAAAGCAGCCTCTATCGCCGGATTTCCGTACCGCCCGGCTTTGCAGACGGCAGGCCCGCCGCCTATGGCTACGGGCTGGCACGCGAACGGATCGCGGATTTCGAGTTCACCGGCCACGGCGGCGCGCTGCGCGGGATCCGTGCGCAGCGGTTGCATTCCCGCGAGGCGAGGCTGTCCGCCGTGGTGATCTGCAATCATGAACCCGATGTGCATGGCGCGGCTGCCGGTCTGATCCATGCGGCGCTCGGCGCCTCCGGGCCGCAGCCGGATACTGTTCCCGCTGTCTGGGATGGGCAGTTTCTCGCGCCGAACGGGTTGCGTGTGTGTATTGCCAGCGGCCGTCGCGGCGCAACTCTGTCCTACGCGACGGATCCTGACAATCTGGTGCTGGCGAAGGATGGCGCGCTTGCATCTGCCAGCGGTGTGCGGGTGACGCGGGGGGACGAAGCGGTGACGATGGAACGGCCGGGCGACAACCTTACCGTCCGGCTCGCCCCGCTGGAGGTTCGGGACACTGCCGATGGAGCCGAAATCGCCGGGCGCTATCGTTCGGAGGAGCTTGAGGCGGAGATGGAAATCTCCTGGCAGGATGGCGGCGCCTATGCCCGCTTCACGGGGCTTCTCGGGACCGGACGTTTTGAACGGATGGCGCCCGTCGGTCCGGACGTCTGGACCCTCGTCACGCGGCGCTCGATGGATGCGCCGCCTCCCGGCGACTGGACGCTGATCGTCGAACGCGACAGTGCGGGGCAGGTGACGGGGTTCAGCCTCGGTTGCTGGCTTGCGCGGCAGATCCCCTATCGTCGCGTTCGGCCGCTCGATCGCCGATGAACCGACCGGGCCGGCCGTCCCTTCCGCGGCATTCGCGCACCAGGGTTGTGCCAGGCCATCCGAACCATCTCATCCCGGGACCAGACAGCTAGATTGCGGGGATGTTCTCGCGGAAGATCACCTGAAGGCGGGGCGGGTAGTCGGGCTCGGATTTGCCGTTGACGGCGGAAACCAGCAGCCTGATCGCCTCGCGGGCCTGCACCTTGGGGTTCTGTTCGATCACCGCGTCGATCGTCCGGTCCAGCAGCATGATCCGCGTCGCATCGGTCAGGTCGTGCCCGATGAAGACGATCCTGCGCTCGAGCCGACGTTCGCGCAGGGCCCGGGCGATTCCCTGGTTGCCGGCGCCGATGCTGTAGATCGCCGAGATCTCTCCGGCGTCCAGCATGCGCAGGGTGGCGCGATAGGCCAGTTCGCGGTCGTCGCTGACCTCGTAATGGCCTGCGATGGTGATGCGGCGGAATTCCTCGGCGAGGATGGAGCGGAAGCCCATCTCGCGCTCCTCGTGGCCGCGATAGGCCAGTGACCCCATGAAGAGCGCCACCCTGTGCTCGCCGTCGCCGGCCGGCAGGAAGCGCCCCAGAAGCAGCCCGGCGAGCCGGCCGGCGGCGCGATTGTCGATGCCGACATACCCCACCTTCTTCACGGTGTGGATATCCGACACCATGGTGCAGGTCTTTACCCCGCTGTTGGCGAGCGTGTTGATCGCCTCGCGCACCTCGGGGTGATCGGGCGCCACCAGCCCGGCAGCGTCGGCCGTGCCGCGCAGGCTCAGAACCTCGTCGGCGAGCCGGGCCGGTTCGAAGCTTTCGATCTGGTGGATCGAGACGTCGCAATCCCCGCGCGCCTGCGATTCCTCGATCAGATGGCGCCGCAGCGTGTGCAGGAAGGTGTTGGTTCCGACCGGCAGGACAAAGGCGAGCCGGACGCGCGGCGGGGTCTCTTGCGCGGCCGGGCCGAAATAGCCGAGCCGCGCCGCCACCTGCAGGACGATGTCACGCGTACGGGGTCGCACGCCGTCGCGGTTGTTGAGGGCCCTGTCCACCGTCGCGGGAGACACGCCGGCCTCGCGCGCGATCCGGGCCACGGTCGTGCGCACGGCACCCTCCCGATCCTGTTCCGGATGAGTCAATCAGATCACGTCGTAAACTACATCTATAGCAATCATTATTGCAATATCTGTCTGATATTCGGCTGCAAGCAGCCGAGTATTGCAGATTGATGAGGTAAAATGATTTGAAATGAGGTTTGTCCCCGTGCGGCGAATCCCCAATCATTGCCCTGACGCGACCGGCCGGGCCGATGCCCGGATGGTGCGGCTCACCGAGCGCCGTGCCCACCCCATGGCAGTGCGGCGGGCGGAAACGGGAGGGGGAAATGACGGATTTCGTGGCACGACCGGACCCGGAGGTCCGGTGCAGGACGCACAGGATCGGCTGTATCGGCGCCGGCATGATCATGGCCGAATGCCATCTGGCGGCCTATGATCTGGCGAAATTCCCGGTTGTCGCCATCGCGTCGCGCACCCCGGCCCATGCGCGGCAGGTGGCGGAGCGCTGGGGCATCGGACGGGTGCATGACACGCCCGAAGAGCTGATCGCCGATCCCGAGGTCGAGATCGTCGATATCGCCTATCCGCCCGACCGCCAGCCCGACCTGATCCGCAAGGCGCTGGCCGCGCCCAATATCCGGGCCATCCTGGCGCAGAAGCCGCTGGCGCTTTCGCTGGAGGAGGCGCGGGCATTGCGCGACGCGGCGAAGGCAGCGGGAAAGCTGCTGAGCGTCAACCAGAACATGCGCTACGACCAGTCGATACGGGTTCTCGGGCAACTGCTCGACGCCGGCGTTCTGGGCGATCCGGTCTTTGCCCAGATCGACATGCACGCCATTCCGCACTGGCAGGGGTTTCTGGAGGGCTACGACCGGCTGACGCTTTCCAACATGAGCGTTCACCATCTGGATGCGCTGCGTTTCCTGTTCGGCGAGCCCGAGGAGGTAACCAGCCTGACCCGCACCGATCCGCGAACCCGCTTCGCGCACCGGGACGGGATCGTCAGCACGATCCTGCGCTTTCCCTCGGGCCTCATGGCGCTGAGCCTCGAGGACGTATGGTCCGGCCCGCGCGAGGAGGGGTACCCCGACGATCAGCATATCGCCTGGCGGGTCGAGGGCACCCGTGGCGTGGCCCGGGGAACCATCGGCTGGCCCACCGGCGCGGCCTCGACGCTGGAATATGCCGCCGCCGGGGCGACCGGTGGTGCCTGGATCCGCCCGGAATGGGAGACGATGTGGTTCCCGCACGCCTTCATCGGCGTGATGGAGCAGCTTCAATACGCGCTGGAGACCGGTACCCGGCCGGCGCTCGACGTGGCCGACAACGTGCGCACCATGGCGCTGGTCGAGGCCGCATACCGATCCATCGACGAGGGCCGCACGGTGCGGCTCGACCTGAGCGACGACTGAGGGAGGACATCGCCATGATGCAGACAGGAATCTTCACCGGGTATTTCCCCTACGATCTGAAGAAAACCGCCGAGGTGATCCGCGGCCACGATTTCAATACCGTGCAGCTCGACCTGCATTTCAGGGATATCGACGTCAGCGACGGCCAGCTGACACGCGAAAAATGCCGGACCATCGGCGAGACCTTCCGCGACCATCACCTGCCGGTCTGCTGCATCTCGGGCTACACCAACATCGTTCATCCCGATCCGGCGACGCGGAAACAGCGGCTCGACCGGCTGAAGGAGATCATCGCCCATGCGCAATATCTCGGCTCGCCCTATGTGATATCCGAGACCGGTACCTTCGATAGCGAAAGTGACTGGGTGCACCACCCGAAGAACAAGACCGAGGAGGGCTGGGAGGATTGCCGGACGGTGATCGCCGATCTGGCCCGGCACGCCCACGATCACGGCGCGGTCTTCCTGCTGGAAACCTATGTGAACAACGTTGTCGGCTCGGTCGAGGAAACCCTGCGCATGTTCGCCGAGGTAGACCATCCCGGGCTCGGCCTGCTGATGGATCCGACCAATTATTTCGAGGCGCACAACATCGACCGGATGGACGAGACGCTGAACCATGTCTTCGATGCGCTATCCGACCGGATCAGGATCGCCCATGCCAAGGATGTCAAACGTTCGGGCGACGACAAGACCGAGAAGCACTCGGACATCGGCGACGAGGACGCCGCCGAAAGCCACACCTTCCGCGGCGTGGGCGAGATCGAACTGCCGGCGCCCGGCCTGGGAGCGCTCAACTACGATCTGTATTTCAAGCGCCTTGCCCGCAAGCATCCGAACATCCCGATGATCATCGAGCATCTCGACGAGGCCGACGTGCCGCGCGCCAAGGCCTTCATCGACGGCAGGATGCGGTCGAACGGGCTCTGATCCGCCCGGCATCAACAGCAACCCCGGCCATCCGGCCTGACAGGCGAGACATCATGATCAGACTTTACGGCAGGGATCTTTCGCGGTCCGAATTCGAGGCGCTCGGCGGCGTCGGCCGGGCGGCCGGCGTGCGCAGCATGGTGCTCTCGGACGGGCTGGAACGCGGCATCAGGATGCTCGAATTCCGCACCGGCACCGGCCTGCGGTTTACGGTGCTGGTCGACCGGGCGATGGATATCGCCGATTGCGAACATGCCGGCCGGGCGATCGGCTGGCATTCCCCCACCGGGTTCCGTTCGCCCTGTCTGCACGAATACGAGGGCGAGGGGGGGCTCGGCTGGCTGCGTTCGTTTTCCGGCATGATGGTGACATGCGGGCTGGACCACACGCTGTTCATGTATGACGCGCCGGCGGAAAGTTACATCTATGGGCCGCGCCGGACGGCGGCGCATTCGCTGCACGGCCGCGTCGGGACGATTCCGGCCCGGCTCACCGGCTACGGCGAGCGGTGGGAGGGGGACCGCTGCTTTCTCTGGGCAGAGGGAATCGTCCGGCAGGCCGCCGTCTTCGGCGAGCATCTGGAGCTTCACCGCCGGATCGAGGCCGAGGTCGGCACGAACGAAATCCGGCTGACCGACGAGGTGGTGAACCGGGGCTTCTATCGCACGCCGCACATGTATTGCTATCACATCAATGTCGGCCATCCGGTGCTCGACGAGGGCGCGCGCTATCTTGCCCCGATCGCCGATGTGGTCTGGGCCGCCCATGCCGACAGCTACGAGGCGCAGGGCAGCGGCTATCGCCACCTTCGCGGGCCGCAGAACGATTTTCACGAACAGGTCTGGCAGCACGAGATGGCCGCCGACACCAACGGCGAGGTGCCGGTGGCGCTGGTCAACGACCGGCTGGGGCTCGGCTTCATGGTCACCACCCGCAAGGAGCAGTTTCCCTGCATGTACGAATGGCAGAACCTTCAGGCGGGCCAGTACGCGCTGGGGCTGGAGCCGTCAACGCATCACGTGCTGGGCAATGCCGCGGCGCGCGAACGCGGCGAAATGATCTGGCTGACCCACGGGCAGTCGCGCCGCTACGACACCCGGTTCACCGTCCTGCCGGATGCCGGCGCGGTTGCGTCAGCCGAGGCCCGGATCGCATCCATCGCCGTTCAGCCGGACGCCGATTACCCCGCGCTTTCGAACGACTTTCGCCCCATCGGGGGCCGCACATGAGCCCGGCGCAAGCCACCGGCGTGCCACGCGGCATCCTCGAAGGCCGGCGTGTTCTCTATACCGGCGCTTCGGGCGGACTGGGCCGGCAGACCACGCTCGATCTGCTGGCCGAAGGGGCCGAGGTCTTTGCCGTCGACCGCGATCATACCAAGAACGAGAGCCTGCTGGCGGCCACCCCCGCCGGGGCGTCCGACCGGCTGCACCTGATAGAACTGGACCTTGCCGATGGCGACGCGCTCGATGCGACCCTTGCCGGGATCGTCGCCGGGCGGCCGCTCGACGTGGTCATTAACAACGCCGCGATCTATCCGTCCAAGCCCTTCGAGGATTTCACCATGGAGGAACACCGCGCCGTTCATGCGGTCAACGTCGAATCGGCGCTGCGCTGTACGGCGGCCGCGCTGCCGGGGATGCGGGCGCAGGGCTGGGGACGGATAGTCAACGTGACCTCGATCACCCTGACAGGCGGGTGGGAGAACCTGGCGCCCTATGTCCAGTCCAAGGGCGCGCTGCTGGGTCTGACCCGGGCCTGGGCGCGGGAGTTCGGCAAATGGAGCATCACCTGCAACGCCATCGCGCCCGGCGCTTTCCCGACCGACGCCGAGAAGATCCACCCCGATCCCGAGGGCTACCGGCGTTTCGTGCTCGACCACCAGTCGATCAAGCGGCGCGGCACCCCGCGCGACATCGCGGCGGCCATCCTTTTCCTCGCCTCGGAAGATGCGGGCTTCATCACCGGGCAGTCGCTGGCGGTGGATGGCGGCTGGAACATGAACTGAAAGCGGAAACATGAGCATTCTCGAAGGTTATACGGTCCTCGACTGTTCGATCGCCATGGCCGGGCCCTTTGCCGCGCAGCGGCTTGGCGACCTGGGGGCCGACGTGATCAAGATCGAGCCGGTCGGCGGCGAATGGCAGCGGCATCAGGCCGCCGGCGATGCAAGGGGCAACCGGATCAACGTTTCATTCCTGTCGCTGAACCGGAACAAGCGGTCGCTCGCCGTGGATCTGAAATCCCCCGGTGGCCGGCGGGTGATCGAACGGCTGGTTGCCGGTGCGGATGTATTCATCCAGAACTACCGCGCCGGGGTCGCCGGGCGGCTCGGGGTGGATTACGAAACCCTGTCGGCGATCAATCCGCGCCTGATCTACGTGTCGATGACCGGCTATGGCGAGGATGGGCCGCATGCGCAATGGCCCGGTCAGGATCTGCTGTTGCAGGCGATGTCGGGGGCGATGCTGTCCTCGGGGCGCAAGGGCGAGCCGCCGCAGGCGGCGGGCCAGTATCTCGTGGATGCGATAACCGCCTACAGCGCCTTCGAGGGCGCGCTGGCCGCGCTGCTTCACCGTGAGCGCACCGGCGTGGGCCAGAAGGTCGAGGTCAACATGCTCGACGCGATCACCACCATCCAGATGCAGGAACTGTCGGTCTATACGGTCGGCCATGTGCCGCAGGAACGCAGCGCCGAGCCGCATGCCCATGTCTATATCCGCTCGCCCTACGGCACCTTTGCCACCAGGGATGGCTATATTGCCATCGCCATGCCCAATTTCCCCGGCCTTGCCCGGGCGCTGGAAGAACCCCGGCTGGATGGGCTGGATCCGGACATCGCCGGCTGGCACCAGAGGGACGAGACCTTTGCACTGGTGCGCGGAGCGGTGGCGAAATACACCAGCCGCGAGGCGCTCGACCGGCTGCTGGCCGAAGGGGTCTGGTCCGGTCCGGTCTATTCCTATGCCGACCTGCTGGCCGACCCGCAGATCGCCCATAACCGCACCTTCGTCGAATACGACCACCCGACCGAGGGGCGGGTGAAGACGCCGGGCTTCCCGATCCGCTTTTCGCGCACACCGTCCGCGGTGCGCCGGGGGGCGCCGCTGACCGGCGAGCATACCGACGAGATTCTGGGTGCCGCAGGTTTCGGCGAGGCCGAACTGGCGGCGCTCGAGGCCGAGGGCGCCATCGGCCGGGGCAGGCCATGAGCTATCGCGGCCTGACCTGGGATCATCCGCGCGGCTACAACGCGCTGGCGGCGGCGCAAGCGGCCGGCGGCCCGGTTCACTGGGAGGTCCAGCCGCTCGAAGGGTTCGAAAGCGCACCGATCGCCGATCTCTGCGCGCGCTACGATCTGGTGGTGCTCGACCATCCCCATCTGGGCGAGGCGGTGGCCACAAACTGCCTGCGGCCGCTGGACGACCTGCTGCCCGCCGACCGGCTGGCGGCGATCGCCCGGGACAGCATCGGGCCGGTTTTCGCCAGCTATGCGATGGCGGGCCGGCAATGGGCGCTGCCGCTCGACGCGGCAACCCAGGTAATGGCGCTGCGCCCCGATCTGGTGGCGACGGTGCCGGCAACGTGGGCCGGGGTGGCGGACATGGCCGCTGGCGGCGGTGTCGCGCTGTCGCTGGCCGGGCCGCATGCATTTCTCAGCCTGCTGTCGGTCTGCGCCGCGCTCGATCCGGCGCTCGACATGGCCGATGGCGGCTGGCCCGATCAGGGCACGTTGAGCGATGCCTTTACGCTCCTCGCCCTGATCGCGGCTTTCTCGGTTCATTCGGTGCGCGCGCTCAATCCCATCGGAATCCTCGATCACATGCTGTGCCACGACGATGTGGCGCTGGTGCCGCTGATCTACGGGTATGTGAATTACTCAACTCCGGATCTGGAGAACCGCATCGCCTTTCACGACGCGCCGCGGATCGCCGGCCGGCCGGGGTCGATCCTTGGCGGGACCGGTATCGCCGTATCTTCGCGGGTCGAGGTGAACGCAGCGCTCAGCGATCACCTGCTCTGGCTGCTTGGCCGCGAGGCCCAGTGTGGCTTCATTCCCGCCCATGACGGCCAGCCGGCGCATGCTGCCGCCTGGCACGACCCGACGATCAACAGCGCCTGCGGCGGATTTTTCGCCCAGACCGTGGAAACCCTGCAAGCCGCAGCCATCCGCCCGCGGCACGACGGATATATCGCGTTCCAGGCTGCGGCCTCGGCCCTGGTGCGCAGGGCACTGGACGATGGCGCCGCCGCCGCCCCCACCGCCCGGGCGATAAGCGATCTGTTCGCCCGCAGCCTCGACGGCAGGAAAGGACCCTTCCGATGACCGCCCCTCTCAGGTTCGACATCGCCGACGGGATAGCAACCATCACCTACAACCGGCCCGAAAAGCTGAATGCCATGACACCCGGGATGGCGGATCTGATGTGGGACGCGGTGCGCCGCTGCAACGCCGCCGACGAGGTGCGGGTGGTGATCCTGACCGGCGCTGGCCGCGCGTTCTGCGCTGGTTCGGATATCTCGGAACTGGACCGCTACGCGACGGCGTGGAACTTCCGCAACCGGCCGGAATATTGCGATGCGCTGCGGGCGCTGCTCAAGCCGTCCATCGCCGCGATCAACGGTTACGCTTTCGGCGGCGGGCTGGAAATGGCGCTGTCCTGCGATATCCGCATCGCCGCCGGGACCGCCCGCTTCGCCGCCCCCGAAATCAAGCTCGGGTGGATCGGCGGCGGCGGCATGACCGCGCTGCTGGCGCATTCGGTCGGGCCGTCGAACGCCGCGATGATGGTTCTTACCGGCGATCCCGTCGACGCGGCGCAGGCGGCCGATTGGGGCCTGGTCAGCGAGGTGACCGCACCGGAGGACCTGCTGGCGCGCGCGACCGAAATCGCCACGGCCATCGCCGCCCGCGCGCCGATCGCCGCCGAGACGGCGCGCGAGAACCTCAAGGCCGCCTTCAACATGCCGCTCGAACGCGCCATCGCCTACGAGCGCGACCTTCAGGCGATCTGCTTTGCCACCGAGGACGCCGCCGAAGGCCGCGCCGCCTTTGCCGAAAAACGCCAGCCGGCGTTTCGCAGGAGATGACGGTGCGCGAGACCGCCGGCCGCCGGCTCCGATCGCTGCTGTCTCACCGGGAGGCGTCGGTCGTGGCGATGTTCCTGATCGTCGCGCTCTATCTGGCCTTCGCCAACGAGTTTTTCCTCGAACGGCGCAACCTGCTCAATGTCGGCCGGCAGGCCTCGGTTGTCGGCATCGTCGCGCTTGGCCAGGCGCTGGTGATCATCTCGCGTGGCATCGACCTTTCGGTCGGCTCGCTGATCGGGCTTTCCGCCGTGGTTGCCGCCATGGTTCAGCGGGCCAGCGGCATCGACGCGCTCTCGCTCGCGGCGGGGCTGGGGACCGGGCTTTTCTGCGGCCTGCTCAACGGGATGATGTTCGTGACCTTCCGCATCAACCCGTTCATCGCCACCCTTGGCATGCTCTCGATCGCCCGTGGCATCGCGCTGCTGTTGACCGGCGGCATTCCCATCACCTATACCGGATGGTCCGAGTTCCTCGGCGCCGGGCGGATCGCCGACATTCCGGTCTCGTTCCTGCTGATGCTGGTGCTGAGCGTTCTGGTGCACATCCTTGCCAGCCGTACCGTTCGTGGCCGCGAGATCTATGCGGTGGGCGATAATCCCAAGGCCGCCCGGCTGGCCGGCATCGACATCGCGCGCACGCGCATTTTCGTCTTCGCCTTCTGCGGCCTGCTTGCCGGACTCGGCGGCATCCTGCTGGCGGGGAACCTCGCCAGCGCCGATCCCAACCTCGGCATGGGTTACGAGCTTGACGTGATCGCGGCGGTGATCCTCGGTGGCACCGCGCTCAACGGCGGGCGCGGCTCGATTTTCGGCGTCTTCGTCGGCGCCATGCTGATGGCGCTGCTCAACAACGGCTTCGTGCTGCTCGGAATCTCCGCCTACTGGCAGGTGGTGACCAAGGGGCTGATCATCATCCTTGCGGTTGGCGCCGACGGGTTGCAGCGGCGGGGCGCCGACGACGACTAGCCGGATATCCAACCAACGGAGGAGGAGAAAACCATGTCTGGATGGAACAGTCTGAAATCACTGGGAGTGTTTGCCTGCGCGGCGCTGCTCGGCGGGGCGGCGCTGGCCACCGATCTGCCCGAGGGCGGTACCGTCGTCGCCCTGCCGAACGAAAAGGGCGCGGTGCGCATCGCCTTCCTGTCGTTTCAGAACAACCCCTTCTGGCGCCCGGTGACCGAGGGTGCGCTGGCGGCGAAGGAATATCTGGCGGGCTACGATGCCACGCTCGATTACGTCGATCTGGGCGACGAGCTTTCCGCCGAGGCGGTGGTGGCGGGAATCGAGGCGTCGCTGGCGCAGAAATACGACGGCATCGTGGTGGTGCCGATCTTCGACGGCACGGCGCGGATCATCAACGAGGCGACGGACGAGGGCGTCCCGGTGCTCAACATCGTCGCCGAGGGCGGCGTTCCCTCCGAGCGGCTCGCCTTCATCGGGCAGGACGCGATTTCGGCCGGCCGCCAGATCGGCGAATTCATAGGCGGGAAAATGGGCGGAGACGGCAAGCTGGGGGTCATCACCGGCTATTTCGGCGCCACCCAGCACACAAACCGGATGAACGGCGCGCTCGACCTGATCAAGGAGGAATACCCCGATATCGAGATAATCGGTCCGTTCGAAAACCGCGACAAGGCCGAAAGCGCCTATAGCCTGGTGCAGGACATGTATACCGCGCATCCCGACCTGGAGATGGTCTATGTCACCGCCGGCGGTCCGTTCGGTGCCGCCAAGGCGGTTCAGGATCTCGGGCTGACCGGCAAGGTCGGGGTGGTGGGCTTCGATCATACGCCCGACAACATGCAGTATCTCGCCACCGGCGAAATGGTCGGCCTGCTGGATCAGGCGCCGTTCCAGCAGGCGTTCGACGCTTCGGTGATGCTCTACAATTATCTGGTTGCCGGGCAGGAGCCGCCGGCCAAGGTGATCGCGGTCGAGGGCAACCTGATCACGCCGGAATCGGTCAGGTAAGGTGGCGGAGCCCGTCACGATCGCTGAGGGAACGGGCGCCTGCCCTGCCGCCGGGCCGGTGCGCCTGCGCCTGACCGGCATCGGCAAGAGCTTCGGGCCGAACCGGGTGCTCGACGGGGTGAGCCTCGAGATCCGGTGTGGCGAAATCGTCGGCCTGCTGGGCGAGAACGGTGCCGGGAAATCGACGATGATGAACATCGTCTCGGGCGGGCTTCACCCCGACGAGGGCCGTATGGAGTTGAACGGCCATCCGCTGCGGCTGGCGAACGTGGCCGAGGGCATCGTCGCCGGCATCGCCTTTGTCCATCAGGAGCTTTCGGTCGTGGGCGCGCTTTCGGTGGCCGAGAATCTCTTTCTCGGCCGCCTGCTCCGGACACGTGCCGGCCTGATCGACTTTCCCCGGATGCGGCGCGAGGCCCGCGCCATGCTTGCCGATGTCGGTGCCGGGGCCATCGACCCGGCAAGCCGGGCCGGAAACCTGCGCACCGGCGAGCAGCAACTGGTCGAAATTGCCAGGGCCGCCGCGCGCCTGCCGGATCTGCTTATCCTCGACGAGCCGACATCGTCGCTCACCGCGCACGAGGTGGACGGGTTCAAATCCTATATCCGGCGGGTCCGCGACGGGGGCGGCTCGATCGTCTTCATCACCCACCGGTTGCAGGAGGCGCTGGATATCTGCGACCGGATTCTGGTGCTGCGCAACGGGCGGATCGTCGCCGAACGCCTGCCGGCGGAAACGAACGAGGACGGGCTGATCCGCGACATGACCGGCAAGGAGGCGTTGTTCGCCTATCGTCCGCGCGCGGCAATTTCGGCCGAACCGGCGCTGGAGCTTTCGCAGGTCGGCGACGGCCGGTTGCTCGACGCGGTAGACCTATGCATCCGGCACGGCGAGATCTTCGGCCTGTTCGGGCTGGTCGGGGCGGGGCGGACCGAGTTGCTGAACCTCGTCTGCGGCGCGCGGCCGCTGGTGTCGGGCGACATGCGGCTCTTCGGCACGCCCCTGCGGCCGCGCCGGCCGGCCGAGGCGCTGGCGCGCGGTATCGCGCTGGTTCCCGAAGGGCGCAAGACCGCCGGTATCCTGCCGCAGCATTCGATCCGCCGCAACGCCACCGTTTCCAGCCTGAAGTCGTATCTGGGCGGCGGCATGGTACGCCCGGCGCTGGAACATGCCGCCATCATGGCCGAGAAGGAAAAGCTCGGTATTCGCATGGGTGCCGATACCGACCCGATCACCACCCTGTCGGGTGGCAACCAGCAGAAAGTCGTCTTTGCCCGCGCCTTCCTCGCCGCGCCGCGGCTTCTGCTGCTTGACGAGCCGACCCATGGCGTCGATGTAGGGGCCAAGGCCGAGATCTACGAAATCGTGCGCGGGGCGGCCGAGGCGGGCACGACGGTGCTCGTCGCCTCGTCCGAGATCCCGGAGATCACGGCGCTTTGCGACAGGGTCGGAGTGCTGTCGCGCGGCCGGCTGGTGGCGGTGTATTCCAACGGCGAGGCGACCGAGGAGCGGCTTCTCGAAGCCGCCTTCAGCGAACACAGGGAGAGTTGAGATGGATTTCGGAACGGCTGGCGTGGCGCTCGGGCGGGTATGGCTGCCAGAGGCGGCAGGGCCGGCGGTCGTCACCCTGCGCGCGGGGCGCGTGATCGACATCACCTGCCGCACCGCGCCGACGGTCCGCGACATCTGCGAGATGGAGGATCCGGCCGGCTATGTCCGGCAGGCGAAGGGCCGCGATCTGGGTGCGCTCGAGGCGCTGGCCGCCGCCGATCCCGGCGATCCGGCGGCGTGCCATTTCCTTGCCCCGTGCGACCTTCAGGCAGTCAAGGCCTGCGGCGTGACCTTCGCCCGCTCGATGGTCGAACGTGTGATCGAGGAACGCGCATCGGGCGATCCGAAGCGCGCCGAGGATATCCGGGCCCGTGTCGGCTCGGCCATCGGCGACAGTCTTCGCAACCTGCGGGCCGGGTCCGAGGCGGCGCTACGGGTCAAGCAGGCGCTGATCGCCGAGGGGTTGTGGAGCCAGTATCTCGAGGTCGGCATCGGCCCGGATGCCGAGGTCTTTTCGAAGGCGCAGGTGCTTTCATCGGTCGGGCCGGGCGCCCGGGTCGGTCTGCATCCGGTCTCGACCTGGAACAACCCCGAGCCCGAGGTCGTTCTGGTCGTCGATTCGACGGGCCGGATCGTCGGGGCGGCGCTCGGCAACGACGTCAACCTGCGCGACATCGAGGGGCGGTCCGCGCTGCTGCTGTCGAAGGCCAAGGACAACAACGCCTCCTGCGCCATCGGGCCGGTCATCCGGCTGTTCGACGCGGGCTTCACGCTCGACGATATCCGGCGCGCGGAACTTGAACTGACCGTTACCGGCGAGGACGGCCATGTGCTGCGCGGCGCCTCGTCGATGGCCGAGATCAGCCGCGATCCCGAGGATCTGGTGGCCCAGACCATCGGACGCCATCACCAGTATCCCGACGGTCTGGTGCTGTTTCTCGGCACGCTCTTCGCGCCGACGCAGGACCGCGACATTCCCGGCCAGGGCTTTACCCACAAGCGGGGCGATGTGGTCGAAATCTCGGCGCCGGGGCTGGGAACCCTGCGCAACACGGTGCATCTTTCCACCGAATGCCCGTCGTGGACCTTTGGCATGAGCCACCTCATGCGGAACCTGTCGGAACGCGAACTGATCTGAGGAAGCGAGATGCTGAGAGGAAAACACCTGATCGCCGGCGAGTGGGTCGGCAGCGACGCAACCTTCACCAACGAACCGCTGAGCGGGCAAGCGGATACCTTCGCCGCCGGCACGCCGGCATTGGTCGATCGCGCCGCCGCAGCGGCCGAGGACGCGTTCTGGAGCTCTGGCTACAGCCGCCGCGCCGCCCGTGTCGCCTTCCTGCGCCGGATCGCCGACGAGAACGAGGCGCGCGGCGCCGAGATCACTGCCATGGGGGTGAGGGAAACCGGCCTGTCCGAGGCGCGACTGGTCGGAGAGCGCGGCCGCACGACCGGCCAGCTCCGGCTCTTTGCCGATCACATCGAGGCGGGAGATTACCTCGACCGGCGCCACGACCCCGCCCTGCCTGATCGTGCACCGCTGCCCCGGCCCGACCTGCGCCTGATGCAGCGCCCGATCGGCCCGGTAGCGGTGTTTGGCGCCTCGAACTTCCCGCTGGCCTTCTCGACCGCCGGCGGGGATACCGCCGCCGCGCTCGCCGCCGGCTGCCCGGTGGTGGTCAAGGGACATTCGGCCCATCCCGGCGTTTCCGATCTGGTCGCACAGGCGGTGGATGCGGCGCGCGTGGCCTGCGATCTGCATCCCGGCACCTTCAGCCAGATTCAGGGCGGTAACCGCGCGGTGGGGCAGGCGCTGGTGCAGCATCCGCTGATCCGGGCGGTGGGCTTCACCGGATCGCTCGGCGGCGGGCGGGCTCTGTTCGATCTCTGCGCCGCGCGGCCCGATCCGATCCCCTTCTTCGGCGAACTCGGCTCGGTCAATCCGATGTTCGTGCTCGATGCGGCGCTTGCCGCGCGCGGAAGCGAAATCGCCGCCGGCTGGGCGGCGTCGCTGACCCTCGGCGCCGGACAATTCTGCACCAATCCTGGCATCGTCGTGCTGCCCGCCGGCCCGGCGGCCGATGCCTTTGTCGAGGCGGCGGAAGCCGCGCTGAAACCGGTCGACGCCCAGATCATGCTGACTGGCGGCATCGCCTCGGCCTGCCGGGCGGGGCGCGACCGGATCGCCGCAATACCCGGCGTGCGCGCGGTGCTGGGCGTACCGTCCGGCCCGCGCGATGCCCGCCCCGGTCTTTTCGCGACGAACGGGGCGAACTGGCTGGCGCATGCCGCGCTCGCCGAGGAGGTCTTCGGCCCGGTGGGGCTGATCGTGACGGTGGCGGATGCGGCCGAACGCCTGAGCATCGCCCGCGCGCTCGAGGGTCAGCTTACCACGACACTGCACATGGACATGGCCGACGCAGCCACCGCCCGGGCGCTGCTGCCGGTGCTCGAGCGCAGGGCCGGCCGGCTGCTGGTCAACGGCTATCCCACCGGGGTCGAGGTCTGCGACGCGATGGTCCACGGCGGCCCCTATCCCGCCTCGACCAAGTTCGGCGCACCGTCGGTCGGCACGCTGTCCATCCGCCGCTTTCTCAGACCGGTCTGCTATCAGGGCTTCCCCGAAACGCTCCTGCCCGACGACCTGCGCTGACGATCCTTTGGGCCGTGCTTTGCAGAATGCATGGAATCCAGGTTTGACGGCGGAATGGTCGTATCGCCGGGCGATACGCTCCGCCGTCAAACCACCGGGTGAGTGGCGACGAGTCACCAGAGAACAGTCCGGCATACCGCGCTGTTCTCTCGAGCGGCTCCTCGTTCACGCCGTTCGGACAGAAAGACCTCGCTTGCGAAGCCTTCGGTTGTCCGCCCCGGTCATTCCTGATTGTTCAGGAATTCCGCTGTATTCGGGCGCTGTGCGTGCTGATGGGACCGATCATCGGATGCGCCGTTCCGGCCTCGGCGTCGTCGGAACCGTCCGGGCTTTCCTGTTGTACCCCCTTTGCCGTTGGTTACCCGGGTTGCTCCTGTCTTAATGCTACGTCAGCCGGCCGAAATTGGGAAACGGGCATCCGGCCGGATACGCTATCTTTCGGATAGGTGGCAGATGCCCGCGCCCGGTTGCGGCTATAGCCTGACGACTTCCTTCTGATCATGTTGTCAGGCCATAACTTTTTGATTTTACGCTGATGCCGCGCAAATTTGATGATCAAATCTGCTTCCGTCAGCTATATCGGCGGGCAGTGTCGAAGGATCGGGTCATGGCGTCAAGGATGACATGGGTCGAGGCCGCGCCGGGATCGACATGGCCGATCGAGCGGGCGCCGAGTTTCTTGGATCTTCCGCGCCGGCTTTCCATGTCCTTCGTTGCCTCCGCCCCCGCCAGCGCCCCCGCCGTCGCCGCCTGCAACACGCCGGCGGTGTCGGCACCGCCGTCTGCTGCCCGCCGGGCGGCCTCGGCGGCGGGTTTCCAGGCATCGATCATCGTCTTGTCGCCGGGTGCGGCCCCGCCGCGGCTCAGGATACCCGCGAGCATCCCCTCGACCCAGGCTGCCATCGCCCCGGCGTCGAGGTTCAGCCGGTCCGATACCGCCTGTCCCGCGCTGGCGAAAGCGGTGGCGTAGAGCGGGCCGGACGATGCTCCGACCGCGTCGAGAAACGCCTTGGCCATCAGGTTCGAGGTCTCGCTGATCGTCGCCGACTGGTCGCTTCCGTCCAGTGCGGCGCGCACCGCCGTCCAGCCGATATCCATCGTCACCCCGTGATCGCCGTCGCCGATCACGCCGTCGAGCGCGCTCAGGCGATCCTTGTCGCGGGCGATCGCAGCGGCGGCGGCATACATCATCGCACGGAACGACGCCGGTGTAACCGGACCGTCCGCTTTCAGCGTGGCACGGTCCACCTGCGCGGCGTCCCGTGCTGCCGAATATTCCCGCCGGCTGCGGCGGGCGCCCGCAGCGGGGGCGGGCGGGGCGCCCACCGTCAGGGCGGGCGTGCGGCAGGGATGATCGAGCAGCATGCGCAATTCGTCGTCGAGTCGCAGCAACGTGACCGAGGCGCCCGCCATCTCGAGCGAGGTGCAGTATTCGCCGACCCAGCTATGATAGATGCCCACACCCCTGTCGCCGAGTATCTGCGCCACCCGCCGGTGCAGCAGGTAAAGCTCCATCAGCGAGGTAGAGCCGAGCCCGTTCACCAGCACCGCAACCTGCGCGCCATCGGACAGGTTCATTTCGTTCAGGATCGGGGCCATCAGCTGGTCTGTCACCGAATCGGCGCTTTCCACCTTGCCGCGCCGCATTCCCGGCTCGCCGTGGATGCCCATGCCGATTTCCATCTCGTCCTCGCCGATTTCGAAGTTCGGCTTCAGGGTCTGCGGCATCGAGCAGGCCGACAGCGCAACCCCCATCGAAAGTGTCGCCGCGCTGGCCTTGCGGGCCGCCGTCTCGACCGCGCCGAGCGGCCAGCCCAGATCGGCCGCCGCGCCGGCGATCTTGAAGACGAAGAAATCGCCCGCGATGCCCCGTCGCTCCCCGGCGCGTGCCTGCGGCGCCGAAGCCACGTCGTCGATCACCTGGATCGAGCGGACGTCGATCCCGAGACGGGTGCATTCCTCGGCCGCCATGTCGAAGTTCAGCACGTCGCCGGTGTAGTTTCCGTACAGGAACACGACGCCCGCGCCGCCATCGGCCGCCATCGCGGCCTCCTTGATCTGCTCGGGCGAGGGCGAGGCGAAGACATTGCCCACCGCCGCCGCATCCGCCAGTCCGCGCCCGACATAGCCGGCAAAGGCGGGCTCGTGTCCCGAGCCGCCGCCGATCACGATGCCCACCTTGCCGTCGCGCGGCCCGTCGACCGCGACGACGGCGCGCCCTGTCGCGCCCTCGACCCGCAGCATGTCCGGATGGGCCGATACCATCCCCTCGATCATCTCGGGAATGATCGCCTCGGGTCCGTTCATCAGCTTCTTGGTCATTCCTTCGCGCCTCTCGGTCATCTGTTTCTCCTCCACTTTCGCGTCGGGCAGCCCGCCCCGGCGTTCAGCGCCCGCCGACGAAATTTCTTGCCGCCGCGACGGTACGTTCCAGCCAGGGTTGTTCCTGTGCCATGGTTTCCTCGAGCGTCGCGCCGAGTGGCAGCCAGTGTTCGAGGATCACGCTCATGCCTTCTGCGCGATCCGGAATCTGATCGAGTATCCACGGGATATTCGCCCGCCCCTCGCCGAGCGGCACGCCGCGAATACGGAAACCCACACCGTAGGGATCGGGTTCGATCACGTAATCCTTCAGGTGCAGGTTGATGGCATAGGGCGCCAGCATGGTGATGGTCTCTTCCGGCCACTCGCCGGCACAGATCGAGTTGGCGACATCGAGACAGACACCGAGCGCCGGGTCGTCCACGGTATCGAGCAATTCGACCATGCGCGGTGAAGGATAGTTGAAGTGGTTTTCGATGGCGATCCGGATGCCGGCCGATTTCGCGTCCTCGACCAGCGGGCGAAGCTCGGCGGCCAGTTCCGGTACCGGCACCCTGCTGTCGGCGGCGTCAAGCGCCACGCGCATGATGCGGGAATCGATCACACGGCAGATGCCGAGATAGCGCGCGACCTCCTCGGCATTGAAACACTGGGTGCCGACCTCAAGGGTAATGCCCTTGTCGCGTGCGGTCGTGGCCAGCCGCTCCAGATCGGCGGGCGGCAGCCGGTCGAGCGGCATGTTGTCCGCATACTGAACCAGGTCGAGGCCCAGCCCCTGAGCCGCGTTGAGCACGTCGAAAGGTGTCATCGGGCGCGGGGGGACCTGTTCTCTGATCCCGATCGACCAGCGATAGGCGTAACTTCCCAGACCGAGTTGCATGGTATTTCCTCCACATCGACTGGCGGTGCCGATCCCCGGGTGCGGGTATCGTCGCGCCGGCAGGCGCGCCCGATCAGAAACCAAAAATCATCGGGTTTATATGTAGCTCTGCTACGCATCTTGGTAATTCTTGTTTGTATATCTGCGGCGGAATTTGCCGCAGTCTCGATACACCGGTGTGATCCGACATACCGGTGGGAGGGATCATGGCAATCGACGACCGGGCCGCTCAGCGGTCGAATGTATCGCTGGCACGGCGTGCCCATAACATCCGGCGCAAGGCCGTTCAGATGGGCGAGGTTCAGGGTCAGGGTTATGTCGGGCAGGCGCTCGGCGTTGCCGACGTTCTGGCGGTGTCTTTCTTTCATGCCATCGATTTTCGCGCCGAAGACCCCGAATGGGAGGGGCGCGACCGGTACCTGCTCTCCATCGGTCATTACGCCATCGCCTTCTATGCCGCCCTGATGGAGGCCGGCATCCTGCCCGAGGAGGAACTTGCCACCTACGGGATGGACGACAGCCGCATGCCGATGTCGGGCATGGCGAGCTATACGCCGGGGATGGAGATGAGCGGCGGCTCGCTGGGGCTCGGGCTGGGGGTTGCGGCTGGCCGGGCGCTCGGGCTGAAACGCAAGGGCAATCCGGCCTTTGTGTTCAATCTGATGTCGGATGGGGAAATGGGCGAAGGTTCGACCTGGGAGGCGGCGATGAGCGCCGCCCACCATCGCCTCGACAACCTGATCTGCATCGTCGATTTCAACAACCAGCAGGCCGACGGCCCGTCGACGCACATGCTTTCGGCCGAGCCGGTGCTCGACAAGTGGCGGGCATTCGGCTGGTTCGCCCAGCGGGTCGACGGCAACGATATCGACGCGCTGGTCGCGGCCTTCGATGCGGCGCGCGCGCTCGACGAGCCACGCCCGCGCGTCATCATCTGCGACACGGTGATGTGCAAGGGGGTGCCGTTCCTCGAACGCCGCGAAATGACTCATTTCGTCCGGGTCGAACCCGACGAATGGCAAAAGGCGCTCGCCGCGCTCGACGAGGAGGCCCCGCAATGAGCACGTCATCCCGCGCCCGGAAATACCAGCCCCGCGCCGTTCCGGCGACGCAGCAGGCGACCTCGGCGATGATCGCCTCGCTCGAGGCCGAGGGCTATGGCACGGTGTCGGCGCCGTTCGGGCACGCGCTGGTCCGGATGGCCGGCAGCGACCGGCGCATCGTCGGACTTTCGGCCGATCTGTCGAAATATACCGACCTGCATGTCTTTGCCAGGGCCCACCCGGACCGGTTCTATCAGATGGGAATGGCCGAACAGGTGCTGATGGCGGCCTCTGCCGGGCTGGCGCACGAGGGGTTCATCCCCTTCGCCACGACCTATGCGGTCTTCGCCTCGCGCCGCGCCTGCGATTTCGTCAGCCAGACGATCGCCGAGGAGAACCTGCCGGTCAAGATTTGCTGCGCCCTGCCGGGGCTGACCTCGGGCTACGGGCCCAGCCACCAGGCGACCGAGGATATCGCGATCTTTCGCGGCATCCCGGGACTGACCATCATCGACCCCTGCGATGCGACGGACGTGGCGCAGATGGTTCCGGCCATGGCGGCGCACGAGGGCCCGGTCTATGCGCGGCTGCTGCGCGGGCAGGTCGCCGATGTGCTGACCCGCCACAAGCCCGATTATCGCTTTGAGATCGGCCGCGCGCAGATGATCCGCGACGGGCGCGATGTGCTGGTGGTCTCATCCGGGATCATGACGATGCGCGCGCTCGACGCGGCGACCGATCTTGCCGCCGATGGCATCGACGTGGCCGTCCTGCACTGCCCGACGATCAAGCCGCTCGACACCGCGACGATCCTGGCGCAGGCCGGCCACGGCCGGCTGCTGGTCGTGGCGGAAAATCACACGCGCATCGGTGGCCTGGGCGAGGCGGTGGCGGCGGCGCTCCTGACGGCCGGGGTGACACCGGTCTTTCGCCAGATCGGTCTGCCCGACGAATTCCTCGAAGCCGGCGCCCTGCCGACACTGCACGACATGTATGGCATCAGCCGCCGCGCCGTTGCCGACCAGATCCGGGGCTGGCTCTGACAGCCCTCACAGAAGAACGGAGACAACAGATGGGACTTCTCGAAGGCCGGTATGCGGTCATCACCGGTGCGGCCTCGCCGCGCGGGCTCGGCAAGGCGACGGCGCAGCTTTTCGCCGAACATGGCGCGAAGGTCGCGATCCTCGATCTCGACGCGGCGCAGGCCGAGGCGGCGGCGGCCGATCTCGGCGCGGGCCATGTCGGCATGGCCTGCAACGTCACCGACAAGCCGATGGTGCAGGCGGTCATGGACGCGCTGGTGGCGAAATGGGGCCGGGTGGACATTCTGGTCAACAATGCCGGCATCACCCAGCCGCTGAAGATCATGGAGATCGAACCCGACAATTACGAGGCGGTCACCGATGTCAGCCTGCGCGGCACGCTCTATTGCTCGCAGGCGCTGATCCCGCAGTTCCGGGCGCAGAAATCGGGCTCGATCGTCAACCTGTCGTCGGTTTCGGCGCAGCGCGGCGGTGGCATCTTCGGCGGTCCGCATTATTCGGCCGCCAAGGCCGGCGTGCTGGGCCTGAGCAAGGCGATGGCGCGCGAACTGGCGCCCGACAACGTGCGCGTCAATGCCATCTGCCCGGGATTCATCGCTACCGACATCACCGCCGGCAAGCTGACGCCGCAGATGCGCGAACAGGTCCTCGCCGGTATTCCGATGGGCCGCGCCGGCGAAGCCTCCGATGTTGCCGGCTGCGCGCTGTTTCTGGCCTCGGACCTCTCGGCCTACTGCACCGGAACCGAGGTCGACGTGAACGGCGGCTCGCTCATCCACTGAAACGGGACACTGCGGCCCGCGCCGGAGAAGCGCGGGCGGCGGACCGCTATCGTACATGCGGCATCCGTGCCGCCGGAACACACACGATCGGGAGGAGAAAACCGATGAAAAAGACCCTGACCACCGCACTGCTGGGCGCGACCTTGCTTGCCGGCGCCGCGCAGGCCGACGAGATCATCTTTGCCCATGGCGAGAATCCGGGGAACCCGCGCTTTCTTGCCGCCGAAAAGTGGGCCGAGCTCTTCACCGCCTGCACCGGCGGGGCCAGCACCGTCAATGTCGCGCCTTCGGCGACCATGGGCGACGATGCCGAGATGCTGACCTCGGCCGCCGCCGGCGTCATTCAGGTGACGGCCAACAGCCAGGGCCCGATGGCGCAGATCGTGCCCGAGTTCGGCATGCTCGGTCTGCCCTTCCTGTTCAATGACCTGCCGACCGCCTGGGCGGTTCTGGACGGCGAGGTCGGCGAGATGCTCGACCAGCGCGCGCAGAATGCCGGGCTCAAGGTGATCGGCTTCTGGGACAACGGTATCCGCAATGTCACGCATCTGAAAAAGAACGTCTCGGAGCCCGCGGATCTGAAGGGGATGAAAATCCGCACCCCGCCGGATCAGATGGCAGTCGATATCTTCGAGGCGCTTGGCGCCGCGCCCGCGCCGCTGGCATGGTCCGAGCTTCCGACGGCCCTGCAATCGGGCGTCTTCGACGGGCAGGAAAACCCGCTGGTCAATATCTATACGGCGAAGATTCACGAGATCACGCCCTATGTCACGATGACCGGCCACAAATACGAGACGACCCCGGTTGTCGCCGGGCTGGTCTGGTGGTCGGGGCTGGACGAGGCGACGCAGGCCTGCGCGCTGGAAGCAACTGCCGAGGCCGGCAAGCTGCAACGCCAGATGGTGCTGGACAGCGACACCGATCTGCGCCCGAAGATGGAGGCCGAAGGTGCGATCTTCGCCGATGCGGACCGTGATGCCTATCGGGCGGCGACCGCTTCGGTCTATGACAAGTACGCAGCCCAGTATCCCGAACTGGTTGCCGCGCTCAGACAGGCGGCGGGGCTGGAATGACCGGCACCGGCACAGGCGTGCCGGCAAAGGACGGGAAGGGGCCCAAACGCCCCTTCCTTGCCTGGATCGCCGGGGTTTCGACGCTTCTCGACTGGAGCGGGCGGCTGATCGCGGCCACCTGCCTTCTGTTCATCTTCGTGGCGCTGCTGGTCAATGTCGTGCTGCGCTACGCATTCGGTTCGGGCATCGCCTGGGCCTATGAAATCCCTGCGCTTCTTCTGCCCGGGCTGGTGGCGGGCGGGGTTGTCATCGCCGCCGCGCGCGGCCGCAACAACGCCATCACCCTGCTGCCCGACCTTCTGCCGCCGCGTGGCCGGCAGGTGATCGCCGTTCTGGTCAACATCGCCATTCTCGTGATCTCGCTCGCGGTGCTGGAATCCAGCCAGCCGATCCTCAGGGCGGCGAAATTCCAGACGCTTTCGACGCTCGGCATCAAGCAGATCTGGGGCTACGCGAGCCTTGTCTATGCCTTTGCCGGCATGGCGATCATTGCTGTGGTCGATATCGTCCGCGCACTGACCAGCAAGGCGGATTTCGATTTCGGGTACGATCCCGAAACCTCAAGCCTGAGTTGAAAGGAGACGTCATGACCGCTCCGCTGATCTGGGTGTTCTTTCTCTTGCTGGCGATCTCGGTGCCCGTCGCGCATGCGATGCTGGGCGGGGTCGCGGCCGCGCTGTGGTTCGACGGCAAGCCGATGGCGGTGATCGCCCAGCGGCTCTACACGCCGACGCAGAGCTTCCCGATGCTTGCCATCCCCTTCTTCATCATGGCCGGCAGCCTGATGATGTCGGGCAGGTTCGGGGTCTATCTGGTCAATGTCGCCCGGCTTCTGGTCGGCAATTTCAAGGGCGGGCTCGGGCAGGTCTCGATCATCGGCTCGGTGATGTTCGGCGGCGTGTCGGGCTCGGCGGTGGCCGATGCCTCGGCGCTCGGCAACGCGCTTATCCCGGTGCAGAAGGCCGAGGGCTATCCGGGCGGTTTCGCTGCCGCGATCAACTCGGCCTCGTCGACCGTCTCGGTGCTGATCCCGCCCTCGATCCCGCTGATCCTGTACGGGCTGGTATCGAACGTTTCGATCATCGACCTGTTTGTCGCGGGCATCCTGCCCGGTGTCCTGCTGGGTGTTGGCATGTTCACGGCTGTCTGGTTCGTCGCCGGGCGGATGAACCTGCCGCGCTCGCCGCTCGAAGGCGGCTTCAAGGCGTTCCGCAGCCAGATCCTGACCGCGATTCCGGCGCTGCTGATGCCGGTGTTCGTGATCGGAACCCTGCGTTTCGGTATCGCGACGCCGACCGAGGTGTCCGTGCTCGCGGTGGCGTACGCTCTCATCGTCAGTGGTCTGGTCTATCGCGACCTGACGCCGCGCGGAATCTGGGAGGCCGCCGTCGAGACCGCGATGATGACCGGCGCGGTGATGCTGATCATCATGGCGTCGTCGACGATCCAGTGGGTGCTGACCGCCGAACGCGTGCCGCAGGAGCTGAGCCTCTGGGTCACCTCGGCCTTCTCGGAGCCGTGGATGGTCATCCTGGCGCTCAACCGGGTGATGATCGTCGTGGGTGCGTTTCTCGACCTGCCGGCGGCGGTGCTGCTGCTGGGGCCGCTCTTCGTCACCATCGGTCAGGCGATCGGGCTCGATCCGGTACAGCTTGGCCTGATGATGGTGGTCAACCTGTCGATCGGGCTCTATACGCCGCCGGTCGGGACCACGCTCTTTATCTCGGCGGCCATCGCCCGCTGCGGGATCGGCGAGACGGTGCGGGCGCTGATGCCGTTCTACCTGGTCGCGCTTCTGGTACTGGCGCTGATTTCCTACGTACCGGCGCTGACCCTCTACTGACGGTCCGGCGCCATTGGACGGGCCGTGGCGGGAGAATTCTCCCTGTCCCGCGACGGCCCGTCCTCCAGCACCATCTCGCAGCCGCATCGCTCCAGATAGTTGCGTACCTCGGCCTCGTGGCCGGCGCCTTCCGCCACCATCCAGTCGGTGAACAGCCGGACGATCCGCCTGTTGGTGTGCCGGGGCGGGCAGACGATGTGATAGCCGGGGAACTCGATCACCGGCAGCCGGGGCGACAGCGGCACCAGCCTGCCGGCGTCAAGTTCGCGCCAGGCCAGCAGGGCGCTTTCGAGGATCACACCAGCGCCGTCCGCCGCAAGCTGAATCGCCATGGACGAACGGTCGAACCGCAGCGCATAGACCGGTGGCACCTCTCCCACGCCTTGCTGGGGCAGCCAGATGTCCCAGCGATAGAGCGTCTTGACGCTGTCGATCAGCTGGGCCCGGCCGATCTGCTCCATCGGGTCGTCGCCCTTTTCCGACAACACCTTCAGATATTCGGGCGAACACATGGGCAGGATGAAATCGTGCATGACGCAGATCTCGTACATGCCCGAGCGGGAATCCCCGCCGTAGCGCAGGTCGATGTCGACGGTTTCGGTGGCGAAATCGGTGAATTCGGGTGTCGCGTCGACCCGTACGCTCCAGGTCGGGTTGCGGTCGAGAAAGGTCTTGATGCGCGGGCCGAGCCAGCGCACCCCGAAAGACGGGCTGACCCGCATGATGAACTGCCGGCTGTGCCGCTGGCGCACGATCGCAGAATGCACATCCGCCACCATGCGAAAGGCACGCGACGTGGCGTGAAACAGGCGCTCGCCGTCCTCGGTCGGAACCAGCCGCCGGTTGTGACGCCGGAACAGCTTCACGCCGAATTGCTGTTCCAGCAGGCGGATCTGCTGGCTGACCGCCGAGGTGGTAACCTGAAGCTCCTCGGCCGCCCGCGCCACCTGGCCAAGGCGCGCGACGGCCTCGAAGTAACGCATCCCGTTGAGATTCACCTCTTTCAGCATCCCACATCCCCGGGGTTGTTGCGGACAGGACCATGCGGGGCAACCTAGCAAGCGGCCCCTGCCTGCGCCATCGCGCAATGAACGAAACCGGCCCGCTGCCGACCCCGTGGCCCGGAATGTCGCGATGCGCATGGTGCCGCATTCATATCGTCTGTCGATAAGTGCTATCGAAATTCAGCGTCTGTTTCCGCAAGCCCAATGCCCTATTATCGCCGCAACCATTCACGGAGGTGCGGCCGACCGGGCCGCCAGGAGAGACAGACATGCAGAAACGAACGCTTGGATCCGGCGGGCTTGAGGTTTCGGCCCTTGGTTATGGCTGCATGGGCCTCAGCTTCAGTTACGGGACGCCCGTCACCACCGAAGATGGCATCGGCATCATCCGGGCGGCCCATGCCGGCGGCGTTACCTTCTTCGATACCGCCGAGGTCTACGGCCCCTTCACCAACGAGGAACTGGTTGGCGCGGCGCTGGCGCCGATGCGGGACGAGGTTGTCATCGCCACCAAGTTCGGCTTCCTCGACGGCCTTGCATCCAAACCGCAGGATTCCCGGCCCGAGAGCATACGCCGTGCCTGCGAAGGCTCGCTGCGCCGGCTGCGGACCGACCGGATCGACCTGTTCTACCAGCATCGCGTCGACCGGAACGTGCCGATCGAGGATGTGGCGGGTACGGTCGCGGACCTGATCGCCGAGGGCAAGGTTCTGCATTTCGGCCTGTCCGAAGCCGGCGTCGATACGATCCGCCGCGCCCATGCGGTGCAGCCGGTGGCGGCGCTGCAAAGCGAATACTCGCTCTGGTGGCGCGAACCCGAACAGGCGATCCTGCCGGTGCTGGAAGAACTCGGCATCGGGTTCGTTCCCTTCAGCCCGCTCGGCAAGGGGTTTCTGACCGGCGCCATCGACGAGACCACCGATCTCGGCGACAGCGATTTCCGCAATTCCGTCCCCCGCTTTTCCGGGGAAAACCGCCGTGTCAACCGGCGCCTTGTGGACGAGATCGGCCGCATCGCCGATGCAAGGGGCGTGACGAAAGCGCAGATCGCCCTCGCGTGGCTTCTGGCGCAAAAGCCGTGGATCGTCCCGATTCCGGGGACAAGAACGCCGCAACGGCTGGAAGAGAACCTCGGCGCGGCGGATGTGGTGCTGAACGTGGACGATCTGCGGGCAATCGACGAGGCGCTGGCCGCGATCGACATCGTCGGCGCGCGCTACAACGCAAACGCAATGGCCAGGATCGACCGCTGAGCACCGCCCGGTTCGACGGCAGCCAACTGTGGTTTTTCCGTTTCCGGCCGGACAGCCGGTCAGATCGTATCGGCCATTTCGCCCATGATCGACCGCAGGATATCCGCCGCATCGGACGAAACACATTCGGCCCCGGCGTCGAGCAGACGTCTGGCATGGGCCTCGCGGATGCCGTCGAGATGGCTGCCGCCGGTAAAGCCGAGCGCACGCATGCCGGCGGATCGCGCCCCCGCGATCCCGTGCGGCGAATCCTCGATCACCACGCAACGGGCGGGCTTCACGCCCAACCGGCGGGCGGCGTAAAGCACCAGATCGGGGGCGGGTTTGCCGCGCGCCACCTGCTCGCCGCTGAATGTCCGGTCGTCAAAACGATCCGCAATGCCGGCAATCTCCAGCGTGCGGCCGATCCGATCGGGCGAACCGCCCGAGGCGATACAGGTAGCGATTCCGGCGCCCTGAACATGGTCGAGCAGGTCCACCATCGGGGCGATCGGCATCAGGTCGGCTTCATAGGCAGCGTAGAGGTGGCGCTGGTAGTTTTCGACGAAATCCGCCGGGCAGGGCTCGCCTAGCGCCGTGGCGATGGCACCGCAGACATCGCCGACCGTGACACCAAGATAGCGGTCGCGCGCCACCTCGAATGTCGCCCACGGGATGCCGACGGCGCGCATCTCGGTGGCCAGTGCCCCAAGCGACAGCGGCTCGCTGTCGACGAGACAGCCATCCAGATCGAAGATCACGGCTTGCGGTGGGGTCATCCTGCCTCCGAATTTCGCATGTTCAGGCAATCCGGATTTCAGCCGCGAACGGCCGCATCCCGTGCCAGCGCCTGGAACCTGCCGAACAGTGCATAACGGACGTTGTGATAGGCACGGGTTTCGGCCGTTCCGGGCCGATAGCTCGCCACGTTGGACGACATCGCCGCCATCGCCGATTGCATGTCGGGATAGGCGCCGGCAGCCACGGCGCCGAGAATGGCAGAGCCCAGCAGCACCGGCTCTTCGGTTGCGGGGGCGGCAACCGGCACGCCGGTGGCATCGGCCAGAAGCTGACGCACAAGGTCGCTGCGCCCGGCGCCGCCGCTGATGACGATGGTCCCGATGGGAGCACCGTTCGCGGTCTGCGTTTCGATGATCTGGCGCAGGCCGTAGCCCAGCCCGCAGATGCCCGCGACATAGAGCGCAACCAGATTGTCCACATCCGCCTCCATCCCCAGCCCGGCGATCACCGCGCGGGTGTAGGGGTCGGCATGGGGTGCGCGGTTGCCGAGGAATTCCGGCACCACGTGCAATCCGTCCGCCAGATGCGCCGCCGCATCTCCGGCAATTTCCGAGGCGCGCGCGCCGAGCCAGCCGGGCAGCGACCTGCCGGCGGCGCTGGCGAGGGCTGCCGCCTCGTCATGGGCGGGATGGAAGCGCAGCAACCGGTCGATCGCCGCTCCCGCCGCCGACTGGCCGCCCTCGTTCAGCCAGGCGCCGGGCACCATGGCCGAATAATAGGGACCCCAGACGCCGGGCACGAAGACCGGATCGGCCGTGGTGGTCATGGTGCACGAAGAGGTACCGAAGACATAGCCGAGGTTTTCCTGCGGCCCGCCGCCGCCCCGCGCCCCCACCGTGCCGACGCCGCCTGCATGCGCGTCGATCAGCCCCGCGCCGACCTTCGTGCCGGGCGCCAGGCCGAGATCGGCGGCCGCTGCCCCTGTCAGGCCGGCGGCCAGCGGCGTTCCAGGATCGACGATCTCGGCCCCGATGCGGGCGAAGCCGTCATCGACCAGTTCGCCCAGGCCGATCTTGCGGAAATAGCTTTCGTCCCAGCGTCCCTCGTGACTCATATAGGTCCATTTGCAGGTTACGGTGCAGACCGAGCGTGCCTCGCTGCCCGTTGCTCGCCAGGTCAGGTAATCGCTGAGGTCGAAGAAGCGCCAGGCGGCATCGAAGATCTCGCGGCGGTTCTCCTTGAGCCACAACAGCTTGGGCGTTTCCATCTCGGGCGAAATCGTGCCGCCGACATAGTCGAGCACCCGATGGCCGAGCGCATTGATCCGGTCCGCCTGCGGGGTGGCGCGATGGTCCATCCAGACGATGATGTTGCGCTCGGGCTCCTCGCTCGGGCCGACGGGGAGCGGTACCCCGCCCGCGCCCAGAACCACCAGCGAGCAGGTCGCGTCGAAACCGATGCCGGCCACCTCGGCCGGGTCCACCCCCGCCGCCGCGACGGCGCCGCGGCTGGCGGCGCAGACCGCGGCCCATATCTCGTTCGACGATTGCTCGACCATCGAACCCGGCGCGCGATGAACGGTGATATCCTGTTTCGCTGTGCCCAGCAGGGTACCGGCGGCGTCGAACACCCCGGCCCGTGCGCTGGCGGTTCCCACGTCGATACCCATGTAATACTGGCCCATGCCAATTCCTCCATTCCGCCGCCGGCATCCGGTCGGGAGCTTAGACCCTATCGAAGTTGGTGGGCAGTACCAGCATGTCGCGGATGGTGACGTTGCGTGGGCGGGTGAGCATGTACATCACCGCGTCGGCCACGTCGCCGGGCTCGATCAGACTGCCCGATTCCCTTGCCTTGCGCAGGTTCTCCTCGGGCCAGTCGGCCAGAAGTGCCGAGACGACCGGCCCGGGCGAGACCTGCGACACGCGCACGCCATGCGGGATCATCTGCCGGCGCATCCCCTGCACGAAGGACGTGATCGCCCATTTCGAGCCGGACTAGACCGGCTCCCAGTAGGTCGGGAACTGACCTGCTATCGAGCAGGTGACGACGATATCGCCGGTCTTGCGCTCGATCATGTGCGGGATCACGTCGCGCACGTTCTTCATCACCGCGTTGACGTTGAGGGTGAGCATCCTGTCGATGGTGGCGTCGTCGGTCTCGATCAGATCGCCGCCGATATAGGTACCGGCGTTGCAATAGAGGATGTCGATATGATCGACCTTTGCAAGGACCTCCGGCACCATGCGGGTGCAGCTTTCGGGATCGATCAGGTCGGTGAGTTGCGCAATCGCCCGCTCGCCCAGCCGGGCGGTCTCGCGCGCCAGCGCGGCCTCGTCGTTATCGACCATGACCACGGTCGCGCCACCTGCGATCATCGCCTCGGTGGAGGCCAGCCCGATGCCGGAGGCGGCCCCGGTGATGACGGCAATCCTGCCCGTCAGTGATTCAGCCATTTCTCGTCTCCTTGCTGAGGGGATTCGTCAATCAGACGGCGAGGAAGCCGCCATCGACCGGCAGCACCGCGCCGCTCACCATCGCGGCATCGTCGCCCAGCATCAGCGCGACGGCGCGGGCGACGTCTTCGGGTTCGGCGAAACGGCCGAGCGGATGGCGAACCATCATCGGCCCGCTTCTGGCGGGATCGCTCCACGCGACGGCGGCCAGTTCGGTCAGCGTGACGGTGGGGGCGATGGCGACGGCACGGATGCCGTGCGGCCCAAGCTCGCGCGCCATGACACGCGTTGCGCCCTCGAGCCCGGCCTTGGATGCTGCATAGCACAGGTGTTCGTCGAAGCCGCGATGCCCGGCGATGCTGCTGATGTTGACGATCACACCGCCGCCGCCGGCGGCGACGCGCGCGCGGGCAAATTCCTGAGCGCAGATCAGCGCGGCGCGCAGGTTGATGTTCAGCACCGTGTCGCAGCCATCGTCGGTCATCTCCAGCACGGTTTCCAGCACGTTGGTGCCGGCGCAATTGACGAGGAAATCGCAGGTGCCGGCCTCTTTCATTGCCGCGCGGGCGGCAGCGCTGTCCGACAGGTCGGCGGAGATGACGCGGGCGCCGGTTTCCACGGCGAGGCTTTCCAGCGCCCCGCGCCCCCGGCTGATCGCGACGACCTCTGCGCCACGCCCTGCCAGCAGGACCGCCGTCGCGCGGCCGATCCCCTTGCCGGCACCGGTGATGATGACGGATTTACCCCTGAAGTCCATGACCTGCCTCGCGAAATGTTCCGGCCGCCCTGCGGCCGCGTTCGGTTTTTGTCTGCTGCCCGCTGCGGCGGGCTTGCAGCCCTTGCCGGGGATTATCGTATCCGATCCGGTTGATCATGCGGTCATCCAGACCGCGTTGTTGGCGGCGAACGTCGCGCGGAACTGCGACGGCGGCATCCCTTTCAATCGCAGGAAGTGGCGGTTGAAGTTGGACAGATTGGCGAAGCCGACCTCGAAACAGACATCGGCCACCCGGATACCGGGGTCCGTCAGCAGGATCTGGCAGGCAAGGTCGATCCGCAGGTGGTTCTTGTAGCGTACCAGCGTCATGCCGGTATGGCGCCTGAAGGAGCGCGAGAAGCTGCTGGCGCTCTGCCCGGCAAGTGCGGCAAGCTCGGCCTCGCTGATCTGCTCGGTCAGGTTCTCGCGCAGATGCGCTATGGCGAGGTTGATTCCGCTGTCCTTTCCCTTGCCCATGTTGAGCTGGAAGTTGAGACTGGCCAGAATCTGCGGCCCGGGCGCCCGGACCAGAATGTCGGCGATCTGGCAGAACAGGGTCATGCGCCGGATGCCGCGGGCATTCACCAGTTCGCCCATCACCGGCTCGACCCGACGGCTCGTTTCCGGGTCGAACAGAAGCCCGCGCCGGCTGCGCTCCAGCAGCGGGCGGAACGCCTCCATCTCGGGTATGGCATCGAGCGCGCCGTCGATGAAGGTTTCGGTGAACTGGATGACCCGGCTGCGCCGGGATTCGACACGGCCCTCGGGAACGTCGCTGATCCAGTTCTGCGGCAGGTTCGGGCCGGTCATGATAAGCTGGCCCGGTTCGAAGCGGCCGATGTGATCGCCGATATAGAACTTGCCCGAGGTCGCCACGACCAGGTGGATTTCGTATTCGGGATGATAATGCCAGCGGACCGTCCGGAACGGGTATCCGTGCTGCCAGGCGGCGAAGGACTCGCCTTTCCTGATATGGACAAGTTCCAGATCCGGCTTCACCTCACCCTCCCGTCACCTCGGGTTTCGCCCTCCCCGGTCGAATCCCCCGTCGGTGTGAACTACCTGTAGCAAGGCGGGCAGCAGGTATTCCACGCATGCAGAGCCGGGTTCCTGATAGTTTTTTAACCGTCAACGGCGAAAAAAGCGCATGATCCGGCGCCGGGCAAGGGCAGCGTCTCGTCATCCCGGTATCATGGGGCGCTGCGCAACGACCGATTCGACCGCCGGGGCCAAGTTGTCCGCCGGACAGAACGAGGGGCAAGCCCGCCGTCCTTCTGTCATCCGTCTGTCCCTCCGGCTCAGTCCGCCGGCAGTTCGATCTGGATCTTCACATCGGTCTCGCGCGCTTCGACGGCGCGGTCGAAGGCGGTGATGCTGTCCTTGAAGGGGATCGTCGCCGAGATCAGTGGCTTGAGATCGACCTTGCCGGCCCCGATCAGCGCAATCGCGCGATCATAGATGTTGGCATAGCGGAACACCGTCTCGATCCTGAGTTCCCTGGCCTGAAGCCCGACGATATCGACCGGCACCGGATCGACCGGCATGCCGACCAGAACGACGGCGCCGCCGGGCCGCGCGAGCTTCGGCAGGCCGAGGATCGCCGGCGCGGCGCCGGAGCATTCGAACACCACATCGGCGCCCCAGCCGTTCGTCGCCTCGGCGATCGCCTCCGCCGCGGATTGCCGGGTGATATTGATCGTCTCGATGCCCTCGTAGGCGCCGATGATGTCGAGCTTGGGTTGGGCAAGATCGGCGACATAGACCTTTGCACAGCCGCCGGCGAGTGCGGCGAGCGCCGTCATCATGCCGATGGGTCCCGCGCCGGTCACGACACCGATGTCACCGGGCTGGATGCGGGCGCGCAGCGCGCTCTGCATGCCGATGGCGA
>NZ_JBKEAE010000092.1:0-2160 GCF_047971885.1 Tropicimonas sp.
TGCCGCATGAATGGACCGACAAGATCGCCCGCAAGATGCAGGCCAGCAAAGAGGTCTGGGGCAAGATCTTCGGCACCATCGACACGCGGCAGAAGTTCCTTGAAAAGCGGCTTGAGCTGGCGCAGCACGAATGGGCACGGCTGAAATCCAACGACAGTCTGGAATGCCGCAACTGTCACACGGCGGGGGCGATGGATTTCTCGCGTCAGGCGCCGCGCGCGGCCGAGATGCATTCCACCTATCTGCTGACGGGTCAGGCCACCTGCATCGACTGCCACAAGGGCATCGCGCATGAGCTTCCGGACATGACCGGCGTCGATCCCGGCTGGACCATACCGGTCGAGGAACCGCAGGCACCGCAACAGGGGGCCTCGGCCGAGGACAAGGCGAGCCTGCGCCGGTATCTGGACGGCTAGCCGGCGCCGCCCCCCGGCAGAACATGGACCGATGGCCGGGCGCAGGATCGCGCCCGGCCATCGCCGTTTCCGCCCCGGAGATTGCCCCGGACTCTGTCAGATGCCTGCGATCGTCGTCCCGGCGCCCCCGGGTCACTGCGGATTCCGACCGTTGAAGGACTGAACCGGCGTCACGATATCCGCAGAGGGATCGGTCGTGCTGTCGATGGCGACAGCCGGAACGCCAGCCGCCGCAGCCGCCCCCATATGCCGCGCATGCCGATCTGCGGGGTGGAGTTCGACCGGCGCTGCGGCGACGCCGCCCGGATGAACCCGGCCCGACAGCCCGTCGGAAAAAAATTCCCGCGTCGCGGGAATAGAACCCGGCGGGCGCCGTTTCCAGTTCACATGACCAATTCATGACAACGCGGGCGGTGGCGAGGACCCTGCCCGAACAGGAAAGGTTTGCCTGATGCCAGAACAATTTCCCGCATATGACACGATCCTGCGTTTCGGCGTGAACAACGCCGCGATGGGGCTTCTGATCTTCGGCATGTATTACCGCCGCTATCGCGACAAGGAGCTGGTGACGGCGGCCTCGATGTTCAACATCTTTGCCTTCGGCGTCCTGACGATCCTGTCCTCGGTCGAATTCAGCGTCGCCGCGGGCTTTGGCCTGTTCGCCATCCTTGCGCTGTTCACGCTGCGCTCGGAACAGATCTCCAAGATCGAGATCACCTATTTCTTCGGCGCCATCGCCATCGCGGTGATCTGCTCCATTCAGGGCACGACCCTGCCGGTCGTGGGCGGTGTGGTGCTGGCGGTGCTGATCGGCGCCTATGTGCTGGATCATCCGCGCCTGCTGCATTCGGCGGATGGGGTCAGGATCACGCTGGACAAGATCGACGCCGACGCCCTGTCGAACCCTGACCGGATGCGCCGCGAACTGTCGCGCCGGCTGGGGGTCGAGGTGATGTCCTTTGACATCGTGGCGCTGGATTACATCAACGACATGGCGCGCATCAATGTCTTCTTCCGCAAGATCCATGCGCAGGAAAAACCCGCTGACATCAAGGAGAACGGCCATGAACCCGCTTATCGCTGAAAGCCTTGCCCGCTTCACTCCGATCACGCTTGAGGAACTGAACGGCAAGGCGGCGATGCTGGAACGGCTGGACAACAAATATATCGTCTCCGCCGCCGGCTTCCGCCCCGCATTCGAGGCCTTTGCCGAAATCTTCGACGTGCTGGAAATCGACGGCAAGCGCAGCTTTACCTATGCGACGCGCTATTTCGACGACCAAGATCAGCGCGGCTATTACGACCACCATCAGGGCCGCCGCAAGCGCTGCAAGGTCCGGGTGCGCGACTATGTCGATGCCGGTTTCAGCTATCTGGAGGTGAAGCTGAAGGACCGCCGCTCGGTCACCGTCAAAAAACGGCTGCGGCTGGATGCTCCGCTGCGCGAACTGGACCAGCGCTGCATGGATTTCGTCGAAACCTGCCACCGCGACCTTTACGGAACGCGTTTCGGCAGGCCGCTCAGCCCGGTGATCGGCATGCAATACGAACGCATGACGCTGGTCGCCCGCGAAGGCGGCGAGCGGATGACCATCGACACAAGGCTGCGCTTTGCCACCGGCCATCAGGCCCGCGATGTGGGCGACGACATGTTCATCGTCGAGACGAAATCCGCGCGCGGCAACGGCATCGCCGACAAGATCATGCGCCGCTTTCACCTGCAACCGACGACGCGCTGCTCGAA
>NZ_JBKEAE010000058.1:0-25495 GCF_047971885.1 Tropicimonas sp.
CCGCATCCCATGAAGGGCAGGCCGGCGATCGGACCGTCTGTCAGCCGCTCCAGCACCCTCAGGCTGTTCGGGCCGGAAACCGAGAAGCCGACAACCTCGTCCGATATATCGCGCAGTTCGACCCCGTCGCCCATGTGATCGGCGAACCAGCGCAGGTGCCAGGCGCGCAGGTAGTAGCTGCCCATGATCCACCAGCGCCCGTCGCCCCAGTTGAACAGCGTCAGATCGCCCTTGAGCCTGCCGGTCTCCGACAGCATGGGCGCCAGCCGCGCCCGCCCCGGTGCGGGTAGTTTCGAGGCCATCACACGGTCGAGCCAGGCCCCGGCCCCGGGGCCCGAAACCTCGAACCGCGAAAAGCCCGATATGTCGAGCAGCCCCGCCGCGCCGCGTACCGCCGCGCATTCCCCGGCCACGATGGGAAAGGCGTTGGAGCGTTTCAGCGTCGGTTTTTCCTCGAAGCCCGCTGGTGCGAAGTAGAGCGGCACCTCCAGCCCGTAGCTGGCCCCCCAGCGGGCGCCGGCGGCCGCCATCTCCGGATAGGCCGGCGCCATCTTCAGCGGCCGGCCCGCCGGCAATTGCTCGTTCGGGTAGGTCATCACGAAGCGGCGTGTATAGAACTGGCCGGTGGTCTCCCGGATGAACCGCTTGTTGCCGGCGTAATCGCCATAGCGCGCAACATCCATGCCGAAGACATCGGCCCCGGGTTCGCCGTGGATCATCCACTCGGCAAGCGACTTGCCTACACCGCCGCCCTGGAGAAAGCCCGCCATCACCGCGCAGGCGCACCAGTAGCCGCGCTTGCCCCGCACCGGGCCGACCAGCGGGTTGCCGTCGGGCGAGAAGGTGAAGGCGCCGTTAACCCATGTCTTGACGCCGACATGCTGAAGCGCCGGGTAGCGTTCGAAGCCGAGGATCAGTTCCCGCTCGATGCGGTCCGGGTCCTCCTGCTGCAGTTCGAAGCCATAATCCCACGGCGCACCGTCCATCATCCAGTGCTGGTGGTCGATTTCGTAGATGCCCAGCAGGATCCCCTTCTGATCCTGCCGCATGTAGGTGAATCCTTCGAGATCCACCGTCATCGGCACCTCGAAGTCGAGCCGTTCGAGTTCGGGAATGGTGTCGGAGATCAGGTAATGGTGGTTGAGCGGCGACACCGGCAGTTCGATCCCCGCCATCCGGCCGACCTGCTTGGCCCAGAGCCCGGCGGCGTTGACCACGTGTTCGCAGGTGAGGGTGCCCTTTTCGGTGACCACCCGCCAGCCGTCGGCTGTCTGATGAAGTTCCAGCACGCGGTTGTGCTCGATCACCTCGGCGCCATGTTTTCGGGCCGCCATGGCATAGGCGTGCACGGTGCCGGTGGTATCGACGTACCCTTCCCGGTCGGCCCACATCCCGCCGAGGATCCCCTCGGTCGACATGATCGGGCAGAGCGCGCCGGCCTCCTGCGGGGTCAGAAGGCGGCAATCCTCGATCCCGATCGACTGGAAGATGCGATAGGCCGATTGCAGCCATTCCCAGCGGTCCGGCGTGCCGGCCAGTGTCATCCCGCCGGTCATGTGCATGCCGACCGACTGCCCGCTTTCGCGCTCGATCTCCGACAGCAGGTCGATCGTATAGGCCTGAAGCGCGGCGATATTGGGATCGGCGTTGAGCGCGTGAAACCCGCCCGCGGCGTGCCACGACGACCCTGCCGTCAGGACGGACCGTTCGATCAGGCACACGTCCCGCCAGCCGAATTTCGCCAGATGATAGAGAACCGACGCCCCCACGACGCCCCCGCCGATGACCACGGCGCGATAATGGCTTTTCATCAGCACCCCTCCCATTCCCGGTTGCGGCGCAGGCTAGCCGCGTGCGGCGCCAATGTCTAGACAGCACTGTCCATTACCTGAATATACCGCGCTTCCGGCAAGCGCGGCTCCACGCGGGCTTCGGCGGCGTTGCAGGGCAGAACGCCATTGACAGGTCTGGTTAGCTGTGTCCAGATCGCCGGAAATGGATTGAAAAGGTCCCAGGGAGAGCCGAAAGATGAGCATGAAATCCGTATTCGGCGCCGGTCTGATTGCCAGTCTGGCGCTCCTGTCCCCGGCCGTTGCCGAAACGACGCTGAAACTGGCGACCGATTCCGGCGCCAAGGGATCGCCGTCGGGCGATGCGCTGGACCGCTGGGCCGCGCTGATCGAGGAGGGCACGGGCGGCGAGGTTCAGGTGGACGTGTTCTACCAGAACGAGCTCGGCAGCCAGGCAGAGGTTTTCGATCTGATGGTCGCGGGCGATGTCGACCTGATGATCAACTGGCCGATCACCGCCTATGACGACCGTCTCGGCGTGCTCTTCACCCCCTACATGGTGACAAGCTGGGAAGAGGCGCTCGCAGCCTATCGCCCCGGCGGATGGGTGAACGAGATGCTGGTGGGCATCTACGACGATCTGGGCCTGATTTTCTTCGGCCCGTGGCCCGAGGGCTTCAACGGGATCGCCAGTTCGGACAAGTACGCCATGACGGTCGAGGATGCGAAGGGTCTCAAGATCCGTGTCCCGGCCATGTTCCCGATGGCGGAATCGGTGCAGGCGCTCGGCTACCAGACCGCGACCATCGACTGGTCGGAGGTGTTCACCGCGATCCAGACCGGTGTGGTCGACGGCGACGGCGCGAACATCATCTACTGGGATTACGAGTATTTCCGCGATGTGCTCGACTATTACAACCAGACCAAGCAGCAGTTCATCACCGGCATCATCTCGGCCAACAAGGGGTCCATCGAAAGCCTGACGCCCGAACAGCAGGATGTCGTCCGGAGCGCGGCGCAGGTTGTCATGGAAGAGGGGTTCGAGAACGCGCGGACGCTCGACGAATCCTACATCGAACAGGCCAAGGCCGCCGGCATGACCTATGTCGAGCCCGATGCCGAACAGCTCAGGGCAATGGCGCGGTCGGTGCGCGACGCTGTCTGGCCACTGATGGAAGACCGGATCGGATCCGAGATCATGGATGTCATCCGGGCAAATGCCAGCCAGCTCTGACACCCCGGCGCCGCTGGCCCGTTTCGGGGCGTGGTTCGCGCGCCTGCTGAATGTCGTCGCGGTGATTTCGTCGCTGGCGGTGACCGGGCTGATGGCGTTTCTTGTCGTCGCCCGCTACGTTCTGGGGTTGCCGGTCGTCGGCCTGCACGAGTTGATCATGCTGGCCGCCGTCGTGCTTTACATGACCGGCGCGATGATCGCGTCGCGCAAGCGCGAGCATCTGACCGTCGACTGGATGGCGGGCGTGATCTCGGACCCGCGCAAGAAGGCGGCCCATGACCTGCTGGTCGCCGGGCTGACGACCATAATCACCGTTTTCTTCATGGTCTGGAGTTACCGCATGTTCGCCTGGGGCATGCAGCGGCCGCAGGTGACACCTGCCTTTCAGATCCCGCTCTGGGTGCCGCAGATGGCGGTCGGGGTGGCCTCGGTAGTCTGTTTCGCCTATGCGGTGCGCGATGTCGCCGATGCCGCGCGACGCCTGAAAGATAGCTGATGGCCCTTGTTGCGCTGCCGCTTCTGATCGTTCTGATGGCAATCGGCGTGCCGGTCGCGTGGTCGTTCGCCGGGGTTCTCGCCTATCTGACCGTTGTCTACGACGTCAATCTCAACACGCTGATGCTTCAGGGCTTCCGGTCGCTGAATACGCTGGTGCTGGTTGCCCTGCCGCTGTTCATCCTGACCGGTTATCTGATGCAGTCGGGCGGGATCGCGCAGCGCATCGTCGCCTTCGTCGCGCGGCTGGCGACCGGGCGCGGCGGCATGGGAACCGCGCTGGTGCTGGCATCGAGCATATTCGGGGCGATATCCGGCACCGCGACGGCGGCGATCGCCTCCATCGGTTCGATCATGACCGAGCCGCTGGTTGCCCGCGGCTATCCCCGGGGCCGGATCGCCGCGCTGCTGGGGATATCGTCGCTGCTCGGTATCCTGATCCCGCCGTCGATCACGATGATCCTGTTTGCCGTGGTCACGCGGCAATCGGTTGCCGCCTGTTTCGCCGCGTCGATCGGGCCGGCGATCCTGCTGATCGTCGGGCTGATCCTCTACAACCGCTTTCTGGTCGGGCGCGCCTTCGAGGAGACGGGCGAGCCGCTCGACGGGCAGGAGGGTCTGGGAATCGTCACGCTCCGGGCGCTGCCGGCGCTGTCGCTGCCGCTGATCATCCTCGGCGGCATCTACGGCGGTGTCTTTACCCCGACCGAGGCGGCAGCCGTTGCCGCTGTCGCGGCGCTGATTGTCGGCGGGCTGATCTATCGCGAATTCACCTGGGGCAGCCTGACCCGCAGCATCATCGAGGCGGCCGAGACAACCGGGACCATCATCCTGATCCTGCTTTTTTCGTTCATGATATCGCGCATCCTCGCCTTCGAGCGTGTGCCGCAGACCCTGACCGAGGCGATCCAGTCGGTTGTGACCAATCCGGTTGCCGCCCTGCTGGTGGTCAATCTGGTGCTTATCGTCACCGGGGCGCTGATGGACGACGTGTCGGTCACCGTGGTCGTGGCGCCGCTCTTTCTGCCGCTGATGGTCGCCAACGGGGTCGATCCGGTGCATTTTGCCGCCATCGTTGCCTGCTCGGTGGTGATCGGCGCCAACAGCCCGCCGGTGGCCCCGGTGCTGTTCCTGTCGTGCAGGATCTGCCGGGCGCCGATCATGCAGGCGGTCGGCCCCGCGCTTGGCCTGATGGTCTTTGTCGCCTTCCCGGTAATGCTCGTCACCAGCTTCTGGCCTGGTCTGTCGCTTGCCATTCCCCGGGCGCTGGGGCTTCTTTAGCACGCCGCCGGACGCGATGCGCCGATCCGGTGCATGCTGATGGGCGTAGTCCACACCATCCGAAATATCCACAACGGCCCTTGCCATTGATATGGTGCAAATCCCGAATCTGTTTTATCGTCGGTATGTTCGGTAAGCGGTACTCCGGTTGACTGTATCGCGGGTTTCGTCCCGTGTTTTCCAGTGCGAACAGCATGTTGCCATCGAAATCGCCGAAGCGGGAATCGTGCCTGATGCGCGCACGGTGGCAGGTGTCTTCCCGAACGGGTCTGACCGCCTGCCGGGGTGCAACCGGTCAGGTTCCGGGTCTTCGTTCCCTTAAGCCTCCGCAGGTGGTGCGGGACCGGCGTTCGCGCTGTGACGCAAGCGACGCGAACCGCTCCTTTACCATTTGCGCATAGCTCCGGAAGGAAACGAAAGGCGCGGGCCCGTTGGCGCCTCGATGCGACGGCATGGCAGGGAATGGAAATGTGTGCGGGCGGCCGACACTGGCTCGCCGGTTCGCGTCAACTGGAAGTTGTCAAATGCGTGAGGGTGAATTGGCGACAGTGAAATCAGGACGGCCCGCCTGTCAGGTTGCGGAAGGCTGGATCATGCGACCCGATGTGAATTTCAGCGAAAACGGGGTTTGGCGCCCGGCACGCAGGGGGCGGTCGGCATTGACCGTCGGGGTGCTGGGGGTTGCGTTGCTTGCAATGCCGGGTGCCGATGCCCAGGCGCAGACGACAGGCCTGCCCGGGGTGAACGCCGGCAGCCTGCAACGGCAGATGGATGTCGGTGAGCCGCGTGTTCCGCAGCGGCGGCCGGCGGAGGCCGGGGCGATCCTCCTGCCGGGCGTCACGGTGGATTCAGTGGCTGCGGGGGTCGACGATCCGGGCGGGCCGACGTTGTACCTGTCGGGCTGGAAATTCACCGGTAACCGGCTGTTCGACACGGCCGAACTGCGCAAGGTGCTGTCCGGGGTCACCGGGCGCCAACTCAGCTTTTCCCAGATCGATCGCGCTGCCCGGATGATCGAGGCCTATTATGCCGAAAACGGCTATGTCGCACGGGTGACGCTGCCGCCGCAGGAAGTGACCGGCGGCGTGGTGCTGCTCGATGTGCAGGAAGGCAGATATGCCGGCGTGGCCTTCGAGGGGACGCCGCCGAAACGGGTCAAACCCGAGATCATCGAACGAATCTTCGATGGCAATGTCGTGCCGGGAACCGCGTTGCGCCCCGACCGGCTCGACAAGCCCCTTCTCATCGCCAACGGGCTTTACGGTATTGCGCTGAGCGGTGCGCTCGCGCCCGGCGCCAATCCGGGCGAGACGGTGCTGCTGCTCGACGGGCAGGACGAATCGCCGCTTGCGACGCAACTGTCATTCGACAACTACGGCTCCCGGTCGATCGGTGAGCCGCGGGCAAGCGTGCAGCTCGGTCTCTACAGCCCGCTGCGCCGGGGCGATCTTCTGCTCGCACGGCTGACGGCGACCGAGGGCAGCCCCGACGGCATGCTGCGCTATTCGCTGCCGGTCGGCCTGCGCGGCGCCTTTGTCTGGGCCGATGTCGGGCTGATGCACTACGATGTGATCACCTCCGAACTGCGCGCGCTCGATCCGACCGGGCGCAGCCTCACGCGCAGTATCGGCGTATCGTACCCGTTGCTGATCAGCCGGGACAGGAACGTCAGCCTGACGTTCTCCTACGGACGGGACGATCTCGAAAACGAGATCCGGGGCGATACCGTATCCCATTACCACGTCTCGCGTGCCGTTCTGGGCCTGTCCGGCAACGCCTATGACGATTTCGGCGGCGGCGGACTGACTACCTTTGCGCTCAGCTATTCGAACGGTTCGGCATCGGGGACCGATATCGCCGGCGGCTTCGACGACGATTTCGATATCTGGCGGCTGAGCCTGGCGCGGCAGCAGAACCTGCCCGGCAGGTTCGACCTGTTGGCCCAGCTTTCGGCGCAGAAGGGGCCGCGCGGGCTCGACAGTTCGGAGGAGTTCTTCCTCGGCGGGCCGTATGGCGTGCGCGCCTATCCCATCGGCGAGGGTGACGGGCCGAGCGGCGCGATCGTGAATCTGGAACTGCAATACGAACTGACAGAGAACTGGTCTGTCGCCGGGTTCTACGATCATGGCTGGATCGCCGACCGGACGGTCAGCGGCGAGCCCTCGGATTATCAACTCAAGGGGCTGGGCGCACGGCTCAGCTGGCAGCACCCGACCGGCTGGGCGGCGGATCTGACGCTTGCGCGCCGGCTGGGCGACAACCCGAACGCAATCGACGACCCGACGGGCTCATCGCTGGACGGCAGGGATCAGGACGGAAGCCTTCGCAAGTTCCGCGCCTGGTTTGAGCTTCGCAAGACCTTCTAGGGCCGGATGGCGATGTGGCATCGCGGCATCCTCAGCCGGCAGGGGGCAGACGGCCCGGGGGGATTTATCCGCCATCGGGAAATCAGAAAACGACAAGGTGGGAAAGGCTTTCCATGAACAGGTTCTTCCGCGTGATCTGGAGCAGAACGCAACAGCGTATGATCGTGGTTCCCGAGGTTGGCGGCACCTGTCCGGGGAAAGCCTCGGCCCGCAGAAGGCGCAGGCAGGGGGAACCGCAATCGGGATTGCCGCGCGCGATCCTGCTCGCCGTGCTGCTGACTGGCACCGCCGCCGGGCTGGCGCAGGCCCAGACTGCGCAGCTGGCGCTGCCGCAGAACGGGCAGGTTGCGGCGGGCAAGGCGCGGATTGGCACCACAGGCCCCGGCGCGATGGTGATCGATCAGCGCAGTCAGCGCGCCGCGATCAACTGGGGCAGTTTCGATATTGGCAGCAGGGCGAGCGTGGAATTCCGCCAGCCCTCAGCCGGCAGCGTTGCCCTGAACCGGGTCACCGGCGACAGTCCATCGCGGATTCTGGGCCGGATGAGCGCCAACGGCCAGGTCTTTCTGACCAACAAGCGGGGCGTCTATTTCGGCCCGGGGGCGCGGGTCGATGTGGGCGGGCTCGTCGCCACCACGCATTCGATTTCGGACGGGGATTTCATGTCCGGGAAGACGGATTTCACCCGTGACGGCGCAACCGGCAAGGTGGTGAACGCCGGCCGGCTGGAAGCGGCGGCGGGTGGCTATATCGCCCTGCTGGCGCCCGAGGTGCGCAACAACGGTGTCATCGTCGCACGCAAGGGCACGGTTGCGCTGGCGGCGGGCGAGGCATTCAACCTCGAATTCGACGAGGGCGGCGGGCTGGCCAGCCTGCGTGTAACGCCCGGCCAGATGGACGAACTGGTCGAGAACGGCCACCTGATCGAGGCGCCGGGCGGGCAGGTCATCATGAGCGCGGGCGCGGCGAATGCCGTCCGCTCGAGTGTGGTGCGCAATTCCGGCAAGATCAATGCGCGCGGAATCCAGCGCTCCGGGGGGCGGGTCTTTCTCGGCGGCGCGCGGGTCGAGACCACGACAAAAAGCCGGATCGTCGCCTCGGCGGCGCTGCAAAGCTCGCCCCGGCCCGCTCTTCGGCCGGAGCGGGCCGAGGTGCATGTCGATGCCGCCCGCGTGGCGCTGGCAGGTGCCATTGACGTCAGCGGCCCGACCGGCGGCACCGTGGCGGTCGAGGGCGATCATATCGCGCTGGCCGGCACGGCTACGATCGACGCCACCGGCCTGAACGGTGGCGGCGACGTGCTGATCGGCGGCGACTGGCAGGGCGGCGCCGATCCCGAACGGCTGGTCTTTGCGGCATCCGATGCCATGCGGCAGGCGCGGACGGTGAGCATGGCGGATGGCGCGCGGATCGACGCCTCGGCCATCCGTCGGGGCGATGGCGGGCGCGTGGTGTTGTGGTCGGATGTGTCCGACGACGCTTCCGTCACACGGGTGCAGGGCGAGATCTTCGCGCGCGGCGGTGCGGGGGGCGGCGATGGTGGCGCGATAGAGACCTCGGGGCACAGGCTGTTCACCGCCGGTGCGACCGGTTCGGCGGCGGCGCCGAAGGGCAAGGCGGGCGAATGGCTGTTCGACCCGACGGACATCACCGTGAGCAACGATACCACCACGGGTGGCGGCGTGACGGGTTCAACCGTGACCTCGGGCGAGATTGCCGGCCTGCTGAACGGCGGCACCAGCGTCACCCTGACGGCGGACAGAAACCTGACCTGGAACGCCAACGCCCAGGTTGTTGTCGCCCCCCCGAGCGAGGTCACCCTCGCCCTGAACAGCAAGGGCACGGCAGCCTCAACGCTGTCATTCGGCGCCGGTTCAAGGATCGAAACAACCGGCTCGCCCCTGAATGTCGATATCAGGATGCGGACGGAAAACGCGTTCGCCTATGGTATCGTCAATCTTTCCGGTCTGACCGCGATCACCAATGGTGGCGATTTCAGTGTCGCCAATGCCGTCCACTATGATCCCGGGGCGGCGATCCATCTGGGGGCCGGAACGCTGATCGATACGGGCAGTGGCAACATCAGCCTTTCGGGCTATACGAACAATACCGGCGGCGCGGATGGCAGGAACTTCCCGATCCTGATCGAAGGCGCGACCCTTGCGGCGACGGATGGCGATATCACCCTGGGTGGCAATCTGAGTGGTACGGCTTCGGTGGTCTGGACGGGGTCGCAGGCTGTCAGGATTGTCGACGGGGCGGATATCTCGACGACCGGATCCGGCGATATCTCCATTTCCGCGGTGACAGGTGGCGGGAATGCGGAATCCCTCTATCTCATGATCATCGACGGGAACACACGGATCAGTTCCGGAGGTGCGCTCGACATCTCGGCGGTGCGCACCGTCGGGGCAGGCCGCGCGCTGCAAACCGGCAGCGCCGAGCTTTCGGCGGTAGGCGACGTGACGATCAGCGCGTCGGAAAATACGGCGTATAACTGGACATATTCCATTGGCAACACAGACATTTCGAGCAGTTCCGGCAACGTCCTGATCTCGACCGAAGGTTCCCAATTCAACATCGAAGGCAACGGGTCGATCACCACCGGCGCAGACGGTGATCTTACGCTGCGGGCGGACCAGCTCTACCGCAGCGCGAGCCAAACGCTGACGACAAATGTCGGCGGCAACCTTGTGATCGAGCCGTTCAGCGCCTCCTTTCCGTCCTCGTTCATCTTTCGGGGCAACATGTCGGGCACGAATTTCACCGCCACGGACGATCTGAGCGGCCTGATCGTGAACGATATCGCCAGTATGGAGGGCCTGACGCTCGGCAAGGAGAACAACCAGGCGCAGATTTCGCTTCTCGGACCTCTCTCGTTGCCGGGCGCGGTCACGGTCTATGCCGGTCCGATCCTGGTTTCAGGCAATGTAACCTCCTTCGGCGACGGCGATATCCTGCTCAGGGCCACTGCCGGGGGCAACAACCAGTTCCTCAACAACGGGACCATCACCAAGTCGGGCGGCGCGGGCACGCTGACCATGAAGGGGAACGCGCGCGTCATCAACAACACCACCGGTGTCATCAACACTGCGGACGGCGGCGTGCTGAATGTCGTCCTCTGGTCGGATTTCGACAATGACAACGACGATGGCGGCGTGTCGCAGCTCGGGACGATCTCGACCGGCGGCGGGCATGTCTGGATGGGCGGGTCGAACAGCGTCGGTGGCACGTCCACCTGGAACGGGCTGACGGTTGGTGACGGACCATCTGTCGGCCATAGCGGGTTCAACAACAACGCGCTGGATCTGTTCGGTAACGTGACCACCGACGGCGGCGATCTTCTTGTCTGGGCCGGAAACGGCACCGTCGCCGCCGCGCATGGCATCGTCACCGATTCCGATGGCGCACGCATGACGCTGGGCGGTGGCGATGCGATCCTGATCGCCGATCAGGTCAACGGCGGTGGCTTGGTCAGCGTCATTCTGGATGGTGCCGGTGCGGTGACACTGGCACCGGATGGGGGCAGCTATGCCAGTACGCTGACATGGACGCATAACGATGTTCCCGCCAACCTGAACATCGGCGGGCTTTACAATTATCTGCAGATCGACGGATTCAACAATCTGACCGGCCTGACCTTCGGCGAATATGCCGGCATGTCGGGCGTGACCATCGGCAACACCAGCGACATCGCCTTCAGCAGCGGCGCGGCGATCAACGGGCCGATCTCGGTCCGGGGCGGCGCGGTCGCCATCAACTCGGGCCTGACGGCGACGGGCGACCGGATTTCGCTGAACGCAAGCGGGGCCGTGACGCAAACCGCCGCGCTGACCGCGGATGCGCTTTTGCTCAAGGGCACCGGCACCTTCACGCTGACCGGTTCCGCCAACAGCGTCGGGACCATCGCCGGCGGAAGCGCGGCAACCTGGCTGGGCGGCCTGTCCTATACCAATGCCGGCGCGCTGAGCATCGGTACGGTCAGCGGCACCGACGGAATAACCGCCACGGGCAACGTGCTGGTCGAGACGCTTTCGGGCGACCTGACCCTCGCGCAGGGTGTTGCCACAACCGGCACCGGCGCCAATGCGGTCCTGCTGAACGCCGGCAGGTCCGAAGCGGCGGGAACCGCCAGCGGCGGCAACATCATCGTCAGCGGCGTACCCGCCGTTACCGCCGGTGCCGGCGGCACCATCCGCCTGATGTCAGGCAGCATCGTGGGCAGCACCGGGCTGACTGCGCTGGTTGGCGCGGGCAGTGGCAATTTCCGCTATAATTCCGACGAGACGAACACGAATTACACCACTGCGCTGGCGACGAATGCGATCAACGCCATCTATCGCGAGGCGCCGGTCCTGTCGGGCACCATTGCCAATGCGAACAAGACCTATGGTGATGCGGATCCGACCTTCTCAATCAGTGGCGGCACCGGTCCGCTGAACGGCGACGACATGTTCACTGTCCTGTCGCCGCAGAGCTCGGGCGCGGGGATCCTGCGGGCCGGGTCCTACGGCCTCTCGGCCGCCGATTTCGCGGCTCTGGGATATACGCTCGGCAGCATCACCGACGGCACGCTGACGGTGGCGAAAAAGGCGCTGACGGTCAGCGGGCTGAGCGGCCAGGACAAGGCCTATGACGGCACGACTGCGGCGGCGGTGAACGGAACCGCCGCGCTGCAGACGGCGGTGGCGCCGGGCGCGGGAACCGGCAGCGACGGCAAGGCATATACCGGCGATGCTGTCGACCTGACCGGCACCGCAACGGGCGCTTTCAACGACAAGGACGTGGCGGATGCAACCGGCGTGAGTTTCGGTGGGCTGAGCCTGACAGGCGCGGATGCGGCGAACTACACGCTGACACCCCACGCCGACGATACTGCCGCGCGTATCGCCCCGCAGGTCCTGACACTTTCCGCCGCCAAGACCTATGACGGCAAGGCAACGCTTGCCGGCGCGGTGACACTCGGCGGTCTGGTGGGGTCGGAAACCCTGAGCTACACGGCGTCGGCGAACGACGCGCATGTTGCAACAACGGGCAAGTACATCAAGACCATCACCCTCGCGGACGGATCCGGCGGCGGGCGGGCGTCGAACTACAGGTTGCCGGCGCTCAACGCGGCGAACGCACCGGTGACGATCAGTGCCAGGGTTCTGACCCCGGCGCTGACCAATTCGGGTGTGACCAAGGTCTATGACGGGACCGCCGCCGCACCGGCCGGCTTCGTTCCGACATACAGCTTCGCCGGCCTGATCGCCGGCGATACCGGGGCAAGCCTGAGCGCGGCGGGCATCGTCTATAACGATGCCAATGTCGCGCTGGCGAACACGTTGACGGTATCGGGGCTGGCGCTTACCGCCGTTGTCGGCAGCAACGGCTCTCGGGCAAGCGACTATACGCTTGGCACCACCAGCCGGTCGGTCGCGGCGACGATCACACCCGCCGTGCTGACCGTGACCGCCAACAACGATGCGCGGTTCCTGACCCAGAGCGACAGCGCGGGTTATGCGGGCGTCAGCTACGCCAGTTTCGTCAATGGCGAGAACGAGAGTACCGCAGCAGGTTTTATCGCCCCCACCGTGAGCCGCACGGCGCGCGGCCCGGACGGGAACGTGACCGCCGCCAACAGTATCGCCGGCACCTACAGCGGCCAGTTGCGCGCATCCGGCGGCGCGGCTGACAACTACAGCTTCTCGTACAAAGCGGGCGACTATACGATCGTGCCATCGGGTCAGTTGCTGGTACGTGTCGACGATGTGAACGATACCTACGGCAATGCCGCGACCTACCAGATTGCCAGTGTCGAATACTTCGACGGCGCGCAGATCGTCCGTCTCGACAACGGCAGTGTCCCGGGGTCGGGTGTTTCGGTCGGGGCCGGCAACAGGGTCACCGTCAACGACGGTGCCGCCGGCTCCGCGAGCTTCCGGCTGGCGCCGCAGGACGGGGTGTATTCGACCGCGCAACTGCTCGCCAGGGGCAGCTACCAGCTTGGCACGAGCGGCAGGGTGACGGAAAACAGCGTCAACTTCAGCGATGTCGTCACCGTGGTTGGCGCACACGAGGTTACGGCCAAGGCGGTTAGCGCAAGTGCCTCCTCGGGCATCTCCAAGGTCTACGACGGAACGACCGACATGAGCGGGGTCACCCTGGCGCTTGCCGGGACCGAAACCGGCGATCTGGTTTCGGTCGGCGGAACCGGGGCCTATGCCGACCGGAACGCCGGAACCAACAAGAGCTATGCCATCTCCGACATCCTGCTCGGCGGGGTGGACGCGGCCAACTATTATCTGACCGGCGCAAGCAGTTTCAGCGGAACGAACGGAACCATCACCCCACGGGAACTGACGGCGCTCTTCTCGGCCGACGACAAGGTCTATGACGGGAATCGCGATGCAAGCGTTTCCGGGCAATCCGCCGATATCGTCAGCGGCGATCAGGTCGGGTTCGCGCAGGGCTCGGCCCTGTTCTCGGACAAGAATGTCGGTAGCGGAAAATCCGTGGCGATCACCGGCATTTCGCTGACCGGGAGCGATGCGGGCAACTATTTGCTGGCAAGTGCAACCGCCAGCACGACAGCCAGCATATCGCGGCTGAACGAGGTGGTATGGGTCGGCGGCGAAACCGGCGACTGGTTCGATCCGGCGAACTGGGCCGGCGGCGCGGTGCCCGATCTTTCCAACGTTGCCAACGTCGTCATTCCGGAAGGGGTCGAGGTGACGTTCGGCGATTCGGTGGTTCCCCCTGCCGAGTCGGGTCCGGTCGAGGTCGATTCCATCCGCGAGGGTGGATCCCTGACCCAATCGGGCGGAGAACTGAACGTCGGCGACGGCGGCATGACGCTGGACGGCTATTCCCAGTCCGGCGGGACGTTCGGATCGGCCGGCGATGTCGTGCTGGGCGAATTCGAGCAGACGGGCGGCAGTTTCGCGACGACCGACGGATCGGATCTTACCGTGACGGACAATTTCAGCCAGAGCGGCGACGGGTCGGTTTCGGTCGCCGGCGATGCCGACATTACCGACTCCTCGGGCGGAGCGGTGCTGGGCAACCTGTCGGTCGACGGCACGCTCGATGTGAACAGCACCGACGGCGCCATCGAACAGGCGGGCGGCACGACCATTTCGGTCGATGGCGAAACGACACTGACCGCCGAGAAGGACGGCGCCCCGGCCGATATCACGCTTGACGGCAAGGGGAACGACTTTGGCGGCAGGGTGAATGCAGACGGCAACGATATCACGCTGAACGATGTCAACGGTCTGACCCTGGGTGATGTGATGGCGAAAGGCGCGCTCGACGCGACGGCGGGCGGGACGCTCGACCTTGCCGGCGTGATCTCGGCCGACCGTGTCGACCTGACGAGCACGGGCGGCGATGTCGTCCAGAGCGGCGGTTCGCTGACGGTCAGGACGGGGCCAAGCCGGATCACCGCCAAGGGAAAGGTCGACATCAGCCAGCCGGGCAACAGTATCGCCGGCGGCGTGACGGTCGAGAGCGGCGATTTGCGGATGCGGGAAGAGGCGATCATCGCGGCACGGATCGAGCGTGAAATGGCCGCATGGTTCGACAGTGTGGCGCGGTTCAGCGCCTTCCTCACCGACCAGACGCTTCCGCCCCCGATCGAGGACCTTCGGTAATGCCCGGAATCGACCGCCGCTGCCCGGCAAGTATGTCCGGATGAGGGACCGGTCCGGCCGGAGTGGTGGGGTTGCTGTCACTCCGCAAAGCCCGGGCCGCGCGAACGGCGTTATGGTGTTGAACAGGCAGAAGGTTCGCGCGCGTTGTCGCCGGGAACCGGGGGTAAACCCGACCGGTCCCCGGTGTCCGGCGCGTTACCGAAGAAATGCCCTGAAGCGCAGCAGCGCCAGCCAGAACAGCCCCCCGCCGATCGCGGTCAGCGCAAGCAGGTTCGGCCAGACGATACCCAGCCCGGCGCCGCGAAACAATATCCCCTGGGAAATGATGATGTAGTGGGTGTTGGGGGCGAACAGCATGATGTCCTGGATGATCTGGGGCATGCTTTCGCGCGGCGTGTTCCCGCCCGAGAGGATCTGCAACGGCATCAGCACCAGCATGAGCAGCAGCCCGAACTGCGGCATGCTTCCGGCGATGGTGGCAAGGAAGATCCCCAGTGCGGTTGTCGCGAAAAGCATCAGGACCGTCCCGGCAAGAAACAGTGTGACCGACCCCCCTATCGGAACGCCAAGCACCATCTGGACGATGAAGATTATTCCGAAGGCCGAGGCCAGCAGCACCACCAGCCCCATCGACCAGATTTTCGACAGCATGATCTCGACCGGCGTGACCGGCATGACAAGCAGGTGTTCGACCGTTCCGTGCTCTTTCTCGCGGATCAGCGCCGCGCCGCACAGGACGATGGACAGCATGGTGATAGAGTTGATCACGCTGTTGACTGAGCCGAACCAGCCCGCATAGAGATTGGGGTTGTAGCGCGAGCGCAGTACCATCTCGACACTGGCGGCCGTTCCGTCGCGATAGCGCGCGGCGTATTCGGATACCTCGTCGTGAACGATCTGCTGGATATAGCCATTGCCGGTGAACGCCTGCGAAACCCGTGTCGCATCGACGTTGAGCTGGAGCGCCGGCACATCGCCGGCCAGTACGTCATGTGCGAAATCGGGAGGGATATCCAGCGCGAAGGTGTCCAGCCCCCGGTCCATGCGATTATCCATCTCGGGGACCGAGATCATCTGCGGGCCGACGAAATAGGGCGCGTAGAATGCCGAGACGATCCGTGCCGACAGCGGCGACTGGTCCTCGTCGACAATCGAGATCGCCGCGTTCGACAGCGATTCCGGTGTCGCCCTGTCCGAAGTGTAGATCTGGTAGGAAAAGGCGTAGACGATCAGCGCCAGCATTGCCGGGTTGCGCAGAAGGCCGCGCAATTCCTTTATCCCCAACTGGAAGATGTGCTTCGGGCTCATCGCTGCCTCACCTTTCCTGTTTGCGCAGCATGGCGGCGCAGAGGCCGACGATGACCGGCGCCGAAATGGCGAGCGCCAGAAGCGCCGCGCCGAGATCGCCGAAGCCGAGCCCCTTGGAGAAGGTTCCGCGCGAAACCATGATGAAATAGGTGGTCGGGTACAATTCGCCGATGGTGCGCCCGACCCCCTGGAGCGAGGATACCGGATAGATGAGCCCCGAGTAGAGAAGGGCGGGGATCATGGTCAGCATCGAGGTTGCGAACAGCGCCGCGACCTGACTGGACAGGAAGGTTGACGTCAGAAGCCCAAGCGCGGTGGTGGCCATGACGTAGAACAGCGCGGCAAGGCTGAAGGTCAGGAAGCTGCCGGTAAACGGCACCTTCAGCAGGATGATGGTAAGGATCGACAGCAGCACGAAATTGAGCATCGCCAGCACGACATAGGGCAGTTGCTTGCCCAGCAGGAACTCGATCTGCGTCACCGGAGTGACGTAGAAGTTGATGATCGAACCCAGTTCCTTCTCGCGCACGACCGAAAGCGTCGTCAGGATTGCCGGGATTGTCAGCAGCAGCATCGGAATGACGGCGGGCGCCATGGCGACGATGCTCTTGATATCGGGGTTGTAGCGGTAGCGGGTGACAAGCTGGAAATCGCCGGCGGCGGCGCTGTCGCCATATAGCTCGCGCATCTTCTGTGTCAGCCAATGGCCGTGGATGCCCTGCACGTAGCCGCTGACGGTCGCCGCGCGGTTCGGGTTGGCACCGTCGATCCAGGCGCCGATCTCGACGTCGCGGCCACGGGCGATATCATGCGCGAACCCGGGTGGGATCTCGATGGCGAGGGCAAGGTTGCCGGTCTTCATTCGAGCGTCCATGTCGGCGTAGCCGCGCAGCGGCGGCTGCTCGGTGAAGTAACGCGAGCCGGCGATATCCTCCACATAGCTGCGGCTGAGGGTCGTGTCGTCGCGGTCGAGCACCGCGAAGGACAGGTTCTCGATATCCATGTTGATGCCGTTGGCGATCACGAACATCAGGATCACGCTGCCAAGCACCGCCATGGTCAGGCGGATCGGATCGCGCAGCAGTTGCAGCGCCTCGAGCCGGGAATAGCTGAACACCCGGCGCGGGCTGAACCACCTCGCGGCGGGGGCTGGCCGGGCCTGCGGCAAGGGGGCGGGCGCGGTGCGCTGCGGCGCGGCGGCAGGGGCGGGTTGCGCGGACTGGCCGATCGCCTTTTCGAGATAGGCGATGAAGGCGTTTTCCAGTGTATCCGCGCCAACCGATTCCCGGATCGCCCCGGCGGTGTCGCTGACCAGCACATGGCCGGCATGCATCAGCGATATGCGGTCGCAAAGCTCGGCCTCGTTCATGAAATGGGTCGAGACGAAGATCGTCACACCGTCGTCGCGCGACAGGCCGGCCAGGATATGCCAGAACTCGCTGCGCGCGATCGGATCGACCCCCGAGGTCGGCTCGTCGAGGATCAGCACCTCGGGCCGGTGGATCATTGCCACGGCAAGCGACAGGCGCTGCCGGATGCCGAGCGGAAGATCCTCGGGCAACGTGTCCAGCACCTCGCCCAGCGAGAAATCCGCAACCATTTCGTCGATCCGCGCCGGGATATCCCCGGGCGGCAACCCGAACAGGCGCGCGTGCAGGTCGAGGTTCTGCTCGACCGTCAGTTCGGAATAGAGCGAGAACGCCTGGCTCATGTAGCCGACGCGCCGCCGCACGGCCATGTCCGACGGATCGACCCGATGGCCGAACAGCCTGACCGTGCCCGAGGTCGGTTCGAGCAGGCCGGTCAGCATCTTCATCGTTGTGGTCTTGCCGCTGCCGTTCGAGCCGAGAAAGCCGAAAATCTCGCCCTTGCGGATACGGAAGCTGACGTTGTCGACGGCGGTGAAATCGCCGAACTTCTTTGTCAGGTGTTCGGCCTCGATGGCGATTTCGGCATCGAGCGCCGGACCGCGCGGCGGGATGACAAGCGGCTCCGCTCCGCGCCGCTCGGATTCGGGCAGAAGCCGGACGAAGGCGTCGTCCAGATTGCCCGCCCCGGTGCTCGCCAGCAATTCGGCCGGTGTTCCCGTTGCCAGCACCCTGCCGCCGTTCATCGCGACCAGCCAGTCGAAGCGCGCAGCCTCTTCCATATAGGCTGTCGCGACGATCACGCTCATTTCCGGACGCTCGCGGCGGATATCGTCGATCAGATCCCAGAACTGGCGGCGCGACAGCGGATCGACGCCGGTGGTAGGCTCGTCGAGGATCAGGAAATCGGGGTCGTGGATCAGTGCGCAGCACAGGCCCAGTTTCTGCTTCATGCCGCCCGACAGCTTCGACGCCGGCCGGTCGCGGAATGCCGACATGCCCGTTGCCGCCAGAAGATCGGCTATCCGTCTCTCGCGCTCCTGCCGGTCGTGCCCGAACAGCCGGCCGAAGAAGTCGAGGTTCTCGAAGACAGAGAGCGTGGGATAGAGGTTCTTGCCCAGCCCCTGTGGCATGTAGGCGATGCGCGGACAGACCCGGTTGCGGTGGCCGGCATCGGCCATGTCGCCGCCCAGCACCTCGACGCTGCCCTGCCGGATCGCCCGCGCGCCCGACAGAAGCGACATCAGGCTGGATTTGCCGACACCATCGGGGCCGATCAGGCCGACCATCCGGCCCGCCGGGACCGACAGGTTCACATCGTCGAGCGCCGTGACCGCGCCGTAGCGCAGGGTCAGGCTGCCGACTGCCGCAACGGGGGCCTCGGCGCTCATTCGACGACGTCAGACAGGAAGGACGGCCAGTCCACATCGGGGGCGATCCGCACATAGGCATCGCCGGGAAGGCCGGTCTTCACATAGTCGATGTACTTGCGCAGCAAATCCGGGTCGATGCGGGCCCGGATGCGGAACATCAGCTTGGCGCGCTCCTCGGGGGTTTCAACCGTCTTGGGGGTGAACTGTGCCACGTCGGCGACATAGGAGATTTCGGCCGGCAGCACATATTGCGGTGCCGCGTCCATGACCAGCCGGGCCGCATCGCCGACCTGAACCCGGCCGGCCTGATCGGTAGGCAGGAAGAAGGTCATGTAGACATCTCCCAGATCGACGAGGTTGAGGATGCGCCCGCCCGCCGAAACAACCTCGCCGTCGCGCGCGATCAGGTATTGCACCCGCCCGTCGCGCGGCGAAACGAGGGTGCTGTCCTCGATCTGCGCCGCGATATAGTCGATTTCGGCCCTGGCTGCATCGACCGAGGCTTCGGCATCAACCACCTGGGCCCTGGCGCTGCCGATGCCGGCTTCGGCAGCGGCAAGCGACGCCTCGGACGAGGCCAGCCCGGCCTTGGCCTGCCGGTCGTTGGCGCGGTCGTCGTCGAGCACCTGTTCGGACAGGACGTTGGTGCTGGCCAGCTGCTCGGTCCGTGCCAGACGGGCTGCCGCCGCGTCGGCGATCGCCTGCGCCTGTTCCACCGCCGCCCCGGCCGCGTTTCGCTGCGCCTCGGCCTGCTTCAGCAGACTCTGCGAGGTCTCGATCGAGATTTCCGCGCGGCGCATCGAGGCTTCGGCGCGCCGCTTCTGGGCCGTCAACTGCCGGATGTCCATCTGGACCAGCACATCGCCGCGGCTGACGTAATCGCCCTCATCGGCGCTGATCGTTTCGATCCGCCCGGCGGCGAGGGCCGAGATGTCGATTTCGGTTGCCTCGATCCGCCCGTTCCCGGTGGCGATGCCGTCAGGCAGGCCGGGATTGGCCGCCCGGTCCCAAAGGATGTAGGCGCCGATACCGACGACGAACAACACGGCGATCAGAAGCCATTTGCGGTTGGTGGATTTCATCTTGCAGCTACCTCGAACAGCGGTTCGCCCGGCGTGTGTACGGTACGACGCGTCCGGTGCACTGGTCCCGCGACCATGCACAGGTGCACGCCTCTCCGGGTATCCTGGTGTTTGTGAAAGCCTAATCGCTGATGGTGCCAGCCTGCAACCGAAGGCGCCGCGCTTTCGGAAAATGTCGCAGCCGCGAGGCAGAAGATTCTGCCGGATGGCGGAATGAATTTTCCTCTTTTATTATACGAACACTTATTATATAAGTACGTATGAAAATGAGAAGAACATGAAGGATATCGCGATTCTGTTGTTCGAGGCGTCGACGCTGATGCGGCGGTGTTTCGAGCAGATGGCGCGCCCCGAGGGGGTGACGCTGATGCAGTGGCGTGTGCTGCGGTTGCTGGAAAGCCACGGACCGCTCCGGCAGGTCGAGGTGGTAGAGGCGACCGGGGCCTCGCCTATGACCATCAGCGATGTTGCCGAACGGCTTGAAAGCGCGGGTTTTGTGACGCGGAACCCCGACCCGGAGGACAGCCGCGCCAAATCGCTTGCGCTGACCGAAACTGGCGCGGCGAAAGTCGCCGTCCTGCGAAGCAGGAGCGATGCCTTCTTTGCCGGCGCCTTCGCCGATATCGCACCCGAGGAACTGGACGCATTGCGGCGCGGGTTGCGCAATATCAGGGATAATCTGGCCGGCAGCGGATCGCCCGCCTGCAAGGGAACGGACAAATGAACGCGCGATCCCAGAAGATCGCCCCCGCAGCGGCGCAAGCCGTGGAAGCCACCGGCATGGCGGCGCAGAAGCCCCGGCGCCGTGGCGGGCGACGGTTACTGATGATTTCGCTGCCGCTGCTGCTGGCCCTGGCGGGAGGAGCCGCGTGGCTTCTGGGCGGACGTTATGTCAGTACCGACAACGCCTATGTCCACCAGCCGATGTTCACGGTCTCGCCCGATATCGGCGGCCGCATCGTCGAGGTGCTGGTGGGGGAAAACCAGGTTGTCACCGCCGGTACGCCGCTGTTCCGGCTCGATCCGACCGATTATCGCATCGCGCTTGATACGGCCGAGGCGCAGCTCGGCTCCGCCCGGCTGGCGGTGGTCAAGGAGCATGCCGCCTACGAGACCGCAGCCGCGCAGTTGCACGCCGCCGAAATGATCGAGGATGTGAAGCACCGTGAACTCGCGCGCCAGCAGGCCCTGACCGATCGCGGCATCGGCTCGCTAGCCGCGCTCGATGAGGCGACGGTAGCCGCCCGGACCGCGGCGAACGAGGTCGACGTGGCGCAGAGCAGGCTTGCCGCCGCCGCCGCCGCGCTCGGCGGCGATCCCGAGGTCGACCCGGATACCCTTCCCTCGGTACGCACCGCGATTGCGGCCTATGCGGCGGCCGCGCGCAATCTGGATCAGACCGAGATCGCGGCTGCAACCGGCGGCACGATCAGCCAGATCGAAAGCCTCAACGTCGGCCAGTACGTTTCCGCCGGCAGCGGAATCGCCACCCTGGTCGAAAGCTCGGACACCTGGATCGAAGCCAATTTCAAGGAAACGCAGCTCGACCGGTTGCGCACGGGTCAGTCGGTGAGGGTCGCGGTCGATGCCTATCCGGGGTTGGAACTGAACGGCGAGGTTGAAAGTTTCGGCTCGGCGACCGGATCGCAATTCTCGCTGATCCCGGCGCAGAACGCGACCGGCAACTGGGTAAAGGTGGTGCAGCGCGTCCCGGTCCGTATCCGTCTCGAGCCGTCCGGGCGCCCGTTGCGCGACGGAATGAGCGTCAAGGTTTCCGTCGATACCGGAGAAAACCGGCTGGATAGTCTGCGATGAGCGCGCCCGCCCTTTCGGTGCCGGCGGTAAGGGTGGCCGCGCCTGGGCTGCTGACCGGGTCGATCATGGTGGCCACGGTGATGCAGGTGCTCGATACCACCATCGCCAATGTGGCGCTGCCCCACATGGCCGCCAGCCTCAGCGCGACCCAGGAGGAGATCACCTGGGTGCTGACCTCCTATATCGTCGCGGCAGCCATTGCCACGCCGCTGACCGGCTGGGCGGCCGATACGCTGGGCCGCAAGGCGGTTTTCCTCGGCGCGATCATCGGCTTTGTCGCCTTCTCGACGCTCTGCGGTGTCGCCGCCGGGCTGCCGGAGATGGTGCTGTTCCGCGTCTTTCAGGGGGTGTTCGGCGCGGCGCTGGTCCCGCTGGCGCAATCCCTGTTGCTGGACATCAATCCTCGCGAAAAGGTCGGTCAGGCGATGGCCATCTATGGCGCCGGTATCATGGTCGGGCCGATCATCGGCCCCACGCTTGGCGGCTATCTGACCGAGATGTTCAACTGGCGCTATGTGTTTTTCATCAATGTGCCGCTGGGGATCGTCGCCCTGCTGGGCGTCATGGCCTTCATGCCGCAGGAGGATACGCGCGAGCGGCGTTTCGACATGACGGGCTTCGCCTGCCTTGCGATCGGTGTGGGCGCGCTGCAACTGCTGCTGGACAGGGGCCAGTCGCAGGACTGGTTCACATCGGCCGAGATACTCGTCTATCTCTGGCTCGCCGTTTCCGGATTCTGGGCCTTCGTCATCCACTGCCGGGGAAATCCGCATGCGTTCGTCGATCTTGCCATGTTCCGCGATCGCAACTTCCTCATGGGCCTGATCTTCATCTTCATCATCGGCATGACGCTGTTTTCCGGGCTCGCGTTGCTGCCGCCGCTGCTGCAACGGCTGTTGGGCTATCCGGTGATCGAAACCGGTCTGGTCATGGCGCCGCGCGGTGTGGGAACGATGGTGTCGATGATCTTCGTGGGGCGGCTGGTGCGCCGCTACGATCCGCGCGCACTTGTACTCGCCGGGCTTTTGCTGACCGCCTATTCGCTGCACCTGATGGCCGGCTTCGAGCTGGGAATGGATTCGCGCCCTATTGTGGTATCGGGGGTGCTTCAGGGCTTCGGTCTGGGATTCGTCTTCGTGCCGCTTTCGACACTGACCTTCGCCACCATCGCCAATCGCTACCGGGGCGACGCGACCGCGATGTTCAGCCTGGTGCGCAACGTCGGTTCGGGCGTGGGGATTTCCATGGTGACAACGGTTCTTGCCCGGATGAGCACGGTCAATCACGAGGAGATCGCCGCTGCCATCACGGCGCAGTCGCCGGCCATTCGCGAGGGCATGCCCCAGCTTCTGGATGGCTCGCGCCACTACGCTTCGGTGGTCGACCGGTTGGTTGAACAGCAGGCGATGATGATCGCCTATATCGACAACTTCTTTCTGATGCTCCTGATGACGCTGACGGTGCTGCCCATCGTGTTCCTGTTGCGTCGGCCGGCCTGACCAACCCTGAGGCCGCGCCGGTTTCTAGGCTAGTGATATGTTGTGATGGACATATCGACGCAAGGCAAAACGTCTGTTTAGTCAAGAAAACGATAGCATGCTATTTCCGAACGAACCTATCGAATCAAACCGCTACGTGTATTCGACAGGTTCCAGAGGTTTGCGCGGCCCGTCCCCGACGGGGCTGCGGCTTCGCAGACACGAACGAAACCGACAACCTGAAACGGAGACGATCATGAAGCTGAGTGCCCGCAATGTCCTGCCTGGAACCGTGACCGAAGTTACCCGTGGTGCGGTGAACGCGCATGTCCGCATCGACGTAGGTGGCAGTATCGTGACCGCCGCCATCACCAACGAGGCGGTCGAGGAACTGGGCCTTGCCGTCGGCGACAAGGCGATGGCGGTCATAAAGGCCACGGATGTCATGGTGGGCAAACCGGAATGAGCGCTCTCGACCTACCGGCGTGGGAGGATACCCGCGAGGGTGAGATCACCGGGCCGGTTCCCGACAGGACGGATGCGTCGCTGTGGTTCATCGGGCGGCTGCGAACGCCGTGGCACCATCCGCATGACTGCCCCAAGCGTGGCGATGCCGAGAACGGTCCGGTTTGCCGGGTCGAGCTCGATCCGCAATGGCAGGAGGCGCTCGACGGGGTAACGGTGGGTCCGGTGCAGCTTCTCTACTGGATGCACCGCGGGCGGCGCGACCTGCTCCGGCAATCGCCGAAGAACGATGGCCAGACCTGCGGCACCTTCGCCCTGCGCTCGCCGATGCGGCCGAACCCGATCGCCTCGTCGGTCGTGCAGCTTCTGGAGATCGACGGGCCGGTGCTGTCGGTGCGCGGGCTCGATTGCGTCGACGGTACGCCGCTTCTCGATATCAAGCCGGAATACGGGGTGCTGAAGTGAGCGGAGCGGTTGCCTCACGGCATTCGCGCGCTTTCAGGTGCGCAAGGGCGGCCGTGATTGCGCTGCTGTCGCTCGTGCTGGCGGTGACGGCCGCACCGGCGCGCGAGATCACCGATGCTACCGGCCGTGTCGTGACCGTGCCGGACGATCCGGAACGGGTCTTTGCCGCCGGTCCGCCGGCGGCCGTACTGCTCTACATGCTGAAGCCCGAGGCGATGGTGGGCTGGGTTCGTGCGCCCAGGGCCGCGGATCGTCCCTTTCTTTTGCCGTCCACGCATTCGCTGCCCGAACTGGGGCGGCTGACCGGCCGCGGCGATACGGTCAATCTCGAGGTGCTGCTCGCGGCGAAACCGGATCTGATCTTCGATCTGGGTACCGTGAACGACACCTATCTGAGCCTTGCCGAACGCGTGCAGGGGCAGACGGGCGTTCCCTATGTCCTGATCGACGGGTCGTTCGCCGACATGCCGCAGACGCTGCGGCAGATGGCTGAGGTTCTTGGCGTGCCGGAGCGGGGTGAACGGCTGGCGGCCTATGCCGAGGAAACGCTCGATCTGGTCGATGCGACGCTTGCCGGGATTCCCCAGGCCGACCGCCCCGGCGTTTACCTCGCGCGCGGACCCGAGGGGCTCGAAACGGCGGGGCCGAACTCGATCAATGCCGAAAGCATCGGCCGCGTCGGCGCCCGAAACGTGGTGGAGGCGTCGAACGACGGGCTCGCCACCGTCTCACCCGAGAACGTGCTTGGCTGGGCGCCGGATGTGATCATCATGATGGATCCGCATTTTGCCGAAACCGTTGCGGGGAATCCCGCCTGGGCCGAGGTGCCGGCAGTTGCGAACAACCGCATCTATCTCGCGCCGTCCGCTCCCTTCGGGTTCATCGACGGTCCGCCCTCGGTCAACCGCCTGATCGGCCTGCACTGGCTGATGCACCGGCTATATCCCGAAACGGCCGGGGGTGAGCTGAACCGGCAGGTGCAGGATTTCTACGAACTGTTCTATCAGGTCCGCCCCGATGACGATGCCGTCTCGGCACTTGTCGGAGAATAGGCCCGCCCGGACCCTGTGGCGGCGTGCGACCGGCGGGCCGGGTCCGGCCCTGCCGCTGATCGCCGTTCTGGCGGCGGCGTTTCTGGTGGGCGCGGTCACCGGACCGTTCGATCTTTCCCCGTCCGAGATCGCGCGGCTGCTCGCCGACAGGCTGACCGGCAATGAAACCGGCGGCGTGGAGGCGGCGGTGTTCTTCAATATCCGCCTGCCGAGGGTCATGGCCGCTGCCCTCGTCGGCGCGGCCCTTGCGGCGGCCGGCGCCTCCTATCAGACGATATTCCGCAACC